>NZ_PEGG01000032.1 GCF_002737765.1 Caulobacter sp. B11
CGCCATCCTGGCCCTGCTCAAGCCCGGCAAGCGCGACGGCTTCCTGGACCTGCTGGCCGACATGGCCGGTAGCGACGTCCATGCGCCCGAAGCCGCGGCGAAGCTCAAGAAGCCCAAGGCGGAAAAGCCCAAGAAGGACAAGAAGCCCAAGAAGGACAAGGCCGCCAAGAAGGCCGCCTAGAGTCCGTCGGCTTCGAGGGTTCCGCCCGGCGACGGGCGGGCCTTCAGACCACGATGTTAAGCAGGGATCCGGGCCGCAGCATGCGCTGGGGCTGCTCGGTCGGGGCCACGAAGGGCCGGGCCGGGGCGGGTCGCGGCTGGGCTTGCGCCTGGGCCTGGGCCTGGGCCTGGAGTTGCACCGCCACCGGAGCGGTGGTCGGGCGAGTGGCCGCCGCATCGCCCAGGGCCGCCTGAAAGAAGGCCGAGGCGCGCGCAGACCCGCCGCCGGACGCGGGAGCGCGCTGCGGACATTGGGCAATCCGGGACGGATCGGGCTGGTCATGAACGCGACTCTAGCATGGTTAATGCAAGGTCGGCGAGCATGGTCAACGCGCGGTTAATGGTCGCGGTCGGAAGGCGGAAATAATCGGCCTAGCGCAGCTTGGCGACCAGGCCGTCGAGGTCCTTGGCCTCCAGCGGGCCGGTGTGCTTGGCCAGGACCAGGCCGTCCGAGCCGATCACGAAGGTCTCGGGCACGCCGGTGACCCCGAACTCGATCCCGGCCCGACCGTCACGATCAATCAGCCGCGCCGCGAACGGGTCGCCCAGCCGCGACAGGAAGGCCTGGGTATTGGCCGGGGAGTCCTTGTAGGCGATGCCGACCACCGTCACGCCGCGGGCCTTCAGGGCCACCAGCTGCGGATGCTCGATCTCGCAGGGACCGCACCACGAGGCGAAAAAGTTGATGATCACCGGCCCCTTGACCACCGCGCCCAGGGCGACCGGCCGGCCGCTGTCGAGCTCGGCCAGCATCAGGGCGGGCATCGGCTTGCCGACCAGGGCGTGGGGCTGGACGCGGGGATCGCGCTTGAGGGCGTAGCCGGCGAACAGCACGGCCAGGGCGGCCAGCACGAGCAGCGGCGCGAAGGCCAGCCAGCGCCTCATGCCTCGGCGCCCGGCTTGTCGGCCTGGGCGGCCAGACGTTCGGCCTCGCGGCGCCAGCGACGGGCGCCGGCCAGGCTGTCGGCGATCATCCAGGCGAAGGCCACGGCCGTCAGGGCGAAGGCGGGCCAGACATAGACGGCGTATTTGCCAGCGTCGAAATCGAGATGCATCGGCCTAGCCCTCCGCCTGGCGCAGGGCCAGGGCCCGGGCCTTGCGGCGCCAGACCAGGGCCCGGATCCGCACCAGCCACAACGCCCCGAAGGCGGCCAGATAGGCCAGGCTCATCAGGGCCCAGGGCCACAGATAGACGGCCGGCAGGCGATTTTCCGGCGCGGCGAACAGGGTCGAGGAGCCCTGGTGCAGGGTGTTCCACCACTCGACCGAGAACTTGACGATCGGCAGGTTGATCAGGCCGACCAGGGCCAGGATGGCGGCGGCGCGCGCGGCCTTGGTCTCGTCGTCGAGGGCCGAGCGCAGGGCCAGATAGCCCAGATAGAACAGCAGCAGGACCAGGACCGAGGTCATCCGCGCGTCCCACTGCCACCAGGTGCCCCACATCGGTCGGCCCCACAGCGAGCCGGTGGCCAGGGCCAGGACCGTGAAGGCCGCGCCCAACGGGGCGCAGGCCTGGGCGGCGGCGTCGGCCAGGGCGTGACGGAACACCAGGGCCAGGAAGCTGGCTATGCCCAGGCAAAGATAGACGAACATGCTCATCACGGCGGCCGGCACATGGATGAACATCATCCGCACCGTGTCGCCCTGCTGGTAGTCCTCGGGGACGGCGAAGGTCAGGACCAGGCCCGCGACGCCGAGCACGACCGCCAGCCCGCCCAGGACCGGGGCGGCCCAGCGCGAGAAGGCCATGAACCGCTCGGGGTTGGCCAGGAAGTCGAACCAGTGATGCGGTGTGCGGGCGCCCATGGCCGAGCCTTAGCGCTCCGACCGGGCGCCCGCAATCACTCTCAGTCGGCCTTTTTCTTGATGATCATCACGCGCTTCTCGCGACCCGCGCCCTTTTCGCCGCGCATCTCCATGCGGTGCATCCGCATGCCGGGGCCGCCCATCGGGGCCATGGCGTCGAAGGCCTTCTGCTGGCTGGGCGACAGGGCCGCATAGAAGGCCTTGGTGGCGTCGGCCTGCTTCTGGGCGCCGGCGGCCATCCTGGCGGCCATGTCGGCGTGATGCTGGGCCCGTTGGGGCGTGGTCATCGGGGCCGCGCTGTCGCCGTGCCGCATCTCCATCGCCATGGTCATCGAACCGTGGGAGTCGAGAAAGGCCTTCAGGGCCGGTTCCTGGTCGGTGCGCAGCTGCAGCGCGTCGCGCAGGTGCTGGGCGTGGGCGGCCGGATCGCGGTGATGGCCGCCGCCGTGGATCATCATCATGGGCCCGTCCATCGCCATCATCGGCGGCAGGGGCGGCAGGGGCGGCGCGGGCGGGGGCGGCGGCGGCGGCGCGGGTTGCTGGGCGACAGCGGCGCCCCCGCCCAGAACGACAACGGCGCCGGCCACGAGGGCCAGCTTGCGGAACATATGGACCATTTTCAGGCTCCTTGATGCGAGATGGGCATTTCGATGTCGCCCAAGCTTGGCTTCGGATGTGGCGCCATGATGTCGATCCGCATGAAACTTGTTTCAGGATTGAAGGGCTTAGAGGGGCGGCGCACAGCGCACGGCGGCGCCGCCGCGCCGGATCGCGGCGCGGGTGATGGCAGGAGAGGCGCGGGGCGTCCGGACCGCGTCCGGAGGCTGTGCATGAAAAGTACCGTTTCGACGAAGCTGGACGCCCCGCGCGGTCGTTATCCCTCTGGCCGGGGCGCGCAGGCCTTGTTCAGCCTTTTGCCCCACCCAGGCCTTGATCCTTCGCGACCGGACCCAGCCCCGAAGGCTGCAAACCCGATCGACCCGGAGACCCGGAGCGAACCTTCGGGCGGGCGGGGGTCCTCCGACGGACCTCCCGATAGGCGGGTTTACGTCACCCGCCCTCCGATCAAGCCGTCCGGCCCCGCATCCGCGACTCCGGCGGCCCCGCTCGACCACGACCCGCCGCGCGTCTCGGGCCGGATCCAAGAGCCCTCTCCCTCGCGACGGGATGGCGAGAAGTCTACGGGCGGTTTCAGCGCGTCTGATAGGCGCGCTCGAACTCTTTTCAGGGCGTTGAGTTTGTTGGGGTTTGCGGCGGCGCGGCCGGGGATGGGGCGCGGCGGGTCCCCGTTCGCGTCGGGCAGATCCTCCCCCTGAAGGGGAGGCGGTCCCCGACTTGATCGGGGGCCGGAGGGGGAAGTGGCGGAGAGGCGGTAAAACTTCCCCCTCCGTCGGCTTCGCCGACACCTCCCCCTCTGGGGGGAGGATCTGGAAATACGCGCCCCCACCGGGGCAGGCCGCGCCCTAAACCCATGGAGGCGGGAGGCCTTCGAGCGCTCCGGCCCCCTCGCCCCGCCCCTAGTCCAGCGCGTTGCGACACGCCGCCGCCATCGCCAGCGGGCACAGGGCGACGGTGGCGACGCTGTAGGCCAGCAGCAGGACCAGGCCGGTGAGCCAGGGCAGGCCGCCGGCCAGGGCGTCGAGGGCGCCGGCCCCAAAAATTACCGGCGGCGCATAGAGCGGCAGGACGATCACCGCCACCAGCAGGCCGCCGCGCTTGCTGCCCAGGGCCAGGCTCGCCCCCAGGCCGCCCAGGAACGAGAAGGCTAGGCCTCCGGCCAGGGCGCAGAGGAACAGCAGCGGAATGATGATCGGACTGGCCCCCAGGGCCACGGCGGCGACGGGGGCGGCCAGGGCCAGGGGCGCGCCGGCCGCCAGCCAGTGGGCCAGGCACTTGGCGAAGGCCACCGCTTCCAGCGAGGCTGGACCGAGGGCCAGCAGGTCCAGCGCCCCGTCCTCGTAGTCGCGCTCGAACAGGCGCTCCAGCGACAGCAGGGCCGCCAGGGCCAGTGCCAGCCAGGCGATGCCGGGGGCCAGCACCGCCAGACGCTCGGGGGCCCGACCGCTGGCCAGGGGCAGCAGGGTGACCACGCAGGCATAGAAGGCCAGGGCCAGCAGCGGCCCGCCGCCCTTGCCCCAGGCCAGTCCCAGCTCGCGGCGCAGCAGGATCGTGAAGGCCTTCATCGGCTGATCTCCACGGTCCGCGCCGCGATCGGCAGGGGATCATGCACCGCCGCCAGGATCATCCCGCCGCCGGCCACATGCTCGGCCATCACCGCGCCAAAGATCTCGCGGTGCGCGGCGTCGAGCGGGGCCATCGGCTCGTCGAGCAGCCACAGGGCCCGGGGACTGGCCAGCAGCCGGGCCAGGGCCAGGCGGCGGCGCTGGCCGGCCGACAGGCGGCGCACCTCCAGATCGAGCAGGCGCGTCAGGTCCAGCCGCGCGACGGCGGCCCGCGCCCCGGCCTCGGTTCCGCCGGTCCACAGGGTCTGGAACACCAGTTCCTCCCAGGCGGTGCGGGCGGCCTTGAGGCCATCGAGGTGACCGACCATGTGCAGGTGGTCGGCGCGGGCGGCTTCGGCCTCCAGCGCGCCTTGCTCGCCCTCGAAACCGATGGCCCCCTCGGCCGGGCGCAGCAGGCCGGCCACGGCCCGCAGAAGGCTGGTCTTGCCGGCCCCGTTGCGGCCGATCAGGGCGACGGCCTCGCCGGCGTTCAGGTCGAGAGTCAGGCCGGAAAACAGCCGACGCTCGCCCCGAACCAGAGCCAAATCCTTAATGCGAACAACTCTCAACATACCGTGACCCTGTCGCGTGCATGGACGTTCAGCACGACGAGGGCTAAGAAGCCCTCGGCCGTCACCCTCCGCATAGGTAGGGGCGTACGCGGCGCGGGGATGGACGCTGTGGGTCCGCCTCGATCGCGCGATCCCGGGAGTGGTTTTCGGGCGGCCGTGGACAGAGAAGGGATCTCCCGAAAATGGCGTCTTTAGACAGCCTCAAAACCCGCCGCGAACTTGTCGTCGGCGGTAAGACCTACGTCTATTACAGCCTTCGCGCCGCCGAGGAAGCCGGTCTCGCCGAGACGAGCCGTCTGCCGGTGTCGATGAAGGTGCTTCTGGAAAACCTGCTGCGCCATGAAGACGGCGTTTCGGTCAACGAAGCCGACCTCAAGGCCGTCGCCGCCTGGCTGGCCAACAAGGGCGCGGTCGAGCACGAAATCAGCTTCCGCCCGGCGCGGGTGCTGATGCAGGACTTCACCGGCGTTCCCGCCGTCGTCGACCTGGCCGCCATGCGCGACGCCATGGTCGCCCTCGGCGCCGACCCGGCCAAGATCAACCCGCTCAACCCCGTCGACCTGGTCATCGACCACTCGGTGATGGTCGACAACTTCGGCAACCCCAAGGCCTTCGAAGACAACGTCAAGCGCGAGTATGAACGCAACCTCGAGCGCTACCGCTTCCTGCGCTGGGGCTCGTCGGCCTTCAACAACTTCCGCGTCGTGCCCCCCGGCACCGGAATTTGTCACCAAGTGAACCTTGAGTACCTCGCCCAGACCGTCTGGACCAACGAGCTCGACGGCGACACCGTCGCCTATCCCGACACCGTCGTCGGCACCGACAGCCACACCACCATGGTCAATGGCCTGTCGGTCCTGGGCTGGGGCGTGGGCGGCATCGAGGCCGAGGCCGCCATGCTGGGCCAGCCGATCCCGATGCTGATCCCGGAAGTCATCGGCTTCAAGCTGACCGGCGCCATGCCGGAAGGCGCGACCGCCACCGACCTGGTCCTGACCGTCACCCAGCTGCTGCGCAAGAAGGGCGTGGTCGGCAAGTTCGTCGAATTCTACGGCGACGCCCTGGCCACCCTGACCCTGGAAGACCAGGCGACCATCGCCAACATGGCTCCGGAATATGGCGCGACCTGCGGCTTCTTCCCGATCTCGTCGGCGACCATCGCCTATCTGAAGGGCACCGGCCGCGACGCCGACCGCGTCGCCCTGGTCGAGGCCTATGCCAAGGAACAGGGCCTGTGGTGGGAGCCCGGCGTCGTCGAGCCGACCTTCACCGACAGCCTGGAACTCGACCTGTCGGCCGTCCTGCCGTCGCTGGCCGGCCCCAAGCGTCCGCAGGACCGCGTCCTGCTGACCGAAGCCGCCGGCAAGTTCGCCGAGTCCCTGGCCGGTGAGTTCGGCAAGGCCGAAAACCCCGAGCTGCGCGCCCCGGTCGAAGGCGAAAACTTCGACATCGGTCACGGCGACGTGGTCATCGCGGCCATCACCTCGTGCACCAACACCTCCAACCCCTCGGTGCTGATCGCCGCCGGCCTGCTGGCCAAGAACGCGGTCGCCAAGGGCCTGAAGGTCAAGCCGTGGGTGAAGACCTCGCTGGCCCCCGGCTCGCAGGTGGTCACCGACTATCTGGCCAAGGCCGGCCTGACCAAGCACCTCGATGCTCTCGGCTTTAATCTCGTTGGTTATGGCTGCACCACCTGCATCGGCAATTCGGGCCCGCTGCCGGAAGCCATCAGCAAGACGATCAGCGACAATGACCTGGTCGCCTGCTCGGTGCTGTCGGGCAACCGCAACTTCGAAGGCCGGGTGAACCCCGACGTTCGCGCCAACTACCTGGCCTCGCCGCCGCTGGTGGTGGCCTACGCCCTGGCCGGTTCGATGAAGATCGACCTGGCGACCCAGCCGCTCGGCCAGGACAAGAAGGGCAACGACGTCTTCCTCAAGGACATCTGGCCCTCGAACGAAGACATCGCCGTCCTGCAGCGCAAGTCGGTCACCGAGAAGATGTTCGCCGCCCGCTATGGCGACGTCTTCAAGGGCGACAAGAACTGGCAGGGGATCAAGATCACCGGCGGCCAGACCTATGCCTGGGAAGGCGACTCCACCTACGTCCAGAACCCGCCCTACTTCGCCGACATGTCGATGACCCCGACCCCGGTCACCGACATCATCGAAGCGCGCGTCCTGGCCGTGTTCGGCGACTCGATCACCACCGACCACATCAGCCCGGCCGGTTCGATCAAGACCTCCAGCCCGGCTGGCCAGTACCTGGTCGACAACGGCGTCCAGCCCGTCGACTTCAACGGCTACGGCGCCCGTCGCGGCAACCACCAGGTCATGATGCGCGGCACCTTCGCCAATATCCGCATCCGCAACCGCATCACCCCGGACATCGAAGGGGGCGTGACCAAGCACTTCCCGTCGGGCCAGGTCATGCCGATCTATGACGCGGCCATGAAGTACCAGGCCGAGGGCCGCCCGGCCGTCGTGTTCGGCGGCAAGGAATACGGCACCGGCTCGTCGCGCGACTGGGCCGCCAAGGGCACCAAGCTCCTGGGCGTCCGCGCGGTGATCTGCGAAAGCTTCGAGCGCATCCACCGCTCGAACCTGGTCGGCATGGGCGTGCTGCCCCTGCAGTTCGTCCAGGAAGGCTGGCAGAAGCTGGAACTGACCGGCGAGGAGATCGTCTCGATCCGCGGCCTGCAGGACCTGTCGCCGCGCAAGCAGCTGATCGTCGAGCTCTATCGCCCGACCGACGGCCGCATCGCCCGCTTCCCGGTGCGTTGCCGCATCGACACCCCGACCGAGCTTGAATATTTCAAGAACGGCGGCGTGCTGAACTACGTCCTGCGCAACCTCGCCAAGGTCGACTAAAAACCACCGTGGGCGGCCTTCTCACCAAGAGAAGGCCGCCTTCACGGCCTCGTGAGCGGCCAGCCGACCCTTTCTTGGCTTAAGTGCCCCGCACATGCGCAAGGCCTCAGTCACCCTCCTCCTCGCCACCCTTCTCAGCCTCGGCGGCGTCTCCGCCTGGGCCAAGCCGCCCGTGGTCGTCGAGCTGTTCACCGCCCAGGGCTGCTCGCCCTGCGGCAAGGCCAACCAGATCGCCGCCGATCTGACGCAGCGCGACGACGTGCTGGTCCTGACCTATTCGGTCGACTACTGGGACTATCTGGGCTGGAAGGACACCTTCGCCCGCCCGATCTTCGCCGAGCGCCAGCGCGCCTATGCCAAGAAATTCACCCTGCGCGACGTCCCGACCCCCCAGGTGGTGGTCGGCGGTCGCGTCCAGGCCTCCGGCGCCAAGGCCGAGGCCGTCGAGGGTCTGATCCGCACCGCCGCCAAGGCCCCGATGAATCCGCCGGACATGGAATTCTCCGGCAAGACCCGTGTCGCCGTCGGCTCCGGCCCCGCCCCGCGCGGCGGCGGCGAGGTCTGGATGGTGCGCTACGATCCCCGCCAGCAGGACATCGCCGTCAAGCGCGGCGACAATCGCGGCCAGACCCTGGTGCATCGCAATGTGGTGCGCGAACTGGTGCGTCTGGGCCCGTGGTCGGGCCGTCCCAAGCTGTACCGCCTGCCGGCCTCGACCGACGCCGATCTTCGGACGGTGATCCTGGTGCAAGGCGCCAAGGGCGGTCGGGTGATCGGGGTTCTGGCCGAGACCCACGAGAAATAGCCCGCCGGCCTAGCGCCCAAAAAGAAAGCCCGCGCGGGGAGGGGATCTCCGCGCGGGCTCTTAGGCGAGAGGGGATCTCGATGGAATGTCGGCCGACCGGCCCCGATCCGGGCGGGGCTGGGGGGGCTGTTCAGGGGCCCGGGGCGGGTCCGATCAACCGACGTCCACAGGATGTCGCCGCAAACCGACCGCCGAAAGGCCGGACCAAGGTCGTTTCAGGGCCGAGCATGGTGATTCCAGGGCGCGGCGCACGAGTTCCAGACAAGCAAAAGCCCGCACGGGAGGGGCTCCGCACGGGCTTTCACGACATGGGTCTTCATAAGTCTATGTCGGCTGACCGGCCCATGATCGAGGGCGGGCTGGGGGGCTGTTCAGAGTCCAGAACCACGGGAACGTCCGATCAGCCGACATCGTCAAGATGAGCGGGCAAACAGGCGGGCGAGAGACCAAATCAAGGTCTTTTCGTGGCGGCCCGCTCGCCGTTCGTCACATCGACGTCGCCCTGTAGCGTTCAGGCAACGCTCGCCAACCGCGATGATTTGGGCTTAGGCTCGCGGCGATGGCCCTTGATCCGCGTCCCGCCGCCGGCATGGTGTTTTTCGAGCGTCGCGAGATCGATCTGCTCATGCGCCTCTACGGCCGCATGGTCGCGGCCGGCGAGTGGCGCGACTACGGCATGGCCGGGTTGAGCGATCATGCGGTGTTCTCGATCTTCCGCCACGCCGCCGAAGCCCCGCTCTACCGCGTCGAGAAGCGCCCCGACCTGGCCCGCAAGCAGGGCCAGTGGGCGGTGGTCGGCCAGGGCGGCGTCGTGCTGCGCCGCGGCCACGACCTGGCCCAGGTGCTGCGGGTGTTCGACAAGGGGCGGTTCAAGGTCGTGGACTGAAGGGGGCTGCCGCGGTTTGCCGGCTGGGGCCCGCAGGTCCCCGCACCCCACGAAAAAGGCCCCGGCGGTTTCCCGCCGGGGCCTCTGTATTTCGCCTAGAGCTTGATCCTAGCGGCGATCGCCGAGGAAGAAGAGCAGGAAGCGGAACAGGTTGATGAAGTCCAGATAGAGGTTCAGGGCGCCGTAGTTGGTGGCCACCGCCGAGGCGGCCGCGTCGCCGCCGACCTCGTAATAGGTCATCTTCAGGTTCTGGGTGTCATAGGCGATCAGACCCGCGAAGATCAGCACGCCGATGGCGTTGATCGCGAAGACCAGGATCGGCGACGGGAAGAACACCGCCACCAGCGACGCCAGGATCAGGCCGACCAGGCCGACGATCAGGAAGCTGCCGAAACCGGTCAGGTCCTTCTTGGTGGTGTAACCGACCAGGCTGAGCGCGCCAAAGGCGGTCGCGGTGATCATGAAGGTCGTGAACACGCTGGCGCCGGTATAGAGCAGCACCACCGTGCCCAGCGACGCGCCGATCAGCGACACGATCGTCCAGTAGATGATGCCGGCCGTGCGGGGCGTGATCGACTTCATCACGAAGCTGGAGAACAGCAGGATGCCCAGAGGCGCGAAGGCGATGACCATGCCCAGCACGCTGTAGCCGACGCGGCCGTTGACCACGGTGAACAGCATGTCACGGACCGGCGGAAAGGAGCTGGTCAGCCAGGCGAGGCCGGCGGACAGCAAAAGGCCCAGGGCCACCTTGTTGTAGACGCCGAGCATGAAGCTGCGCAGGCCGGCGTCAACCGACATGTCGGCGCGATCCGCCGGGATCGAGCGCGCGTAGTCGCGGTTGAGGTCGTTCATGGAGGGAAAACCCTTCGATTGTGAAACGTCCAAGCTGGACGCCTGTCGAATATCGGGTGGCGAAGGCCCGCGCGCAAGATGTTCCCCCATCGAACCTGGCGCCCTAGATTGCCGGAGCCGCGACGGCGCGGCCTTGGGGGCTTCATGAACTATTCCGAACTTGGCCGAACCGGCTTGAAAGTGTCGCGCTGCTGCCTGGGCACCATGACCTGGGGCTCGCAGAACACCGAAGCCGAAGCTCACGCCCAGATGGACTACGCCCTCGAGCGCGGGGTCAATTTCTGGGACACGGCCGAGATGTACGCCAGCCCGCCGACCCCCGAGACCCAGGGCAGCACCGAGCGCTATATCGGCTCGTGGCTGAAGAAGACCGGCAAGCGCGACCAGATCGTCCTGGCCTCCAAGGTGGCCGGACGGGGCAGCGCCTTCGGCGGCCTGACCTGGCTGCGCCAGGATGGGGCCAGCACCCGCCACACCCGGGCCCAGATCGACGAGGCGGTCGAAAATTCGCTCAAGCGCCTGAACACCGACTATCTGGACCTCTACCAACTGCACTGGCCCGACCGGGCGGTGCGGGTGTTCGGCGGCCAGACCTACAAGGACTATGACCAGGACTACGAGACCTTCGGCGACATCCTCGAGGCCCTCGACGCCCACGTGAAGAAGGGGACGATCCGGGCCCTGGGCGTCTCCAATGAGTTTCCCTGGGGGGTGATGAAGTTCCTGGAGGAGAGCAAGACCCGCGGCCTGCCGCGCATCGCCTCGATCCAGAACGCCTATCATCTGGCCAACCGCACCTTCGAATATGGCCTGGCCGAGATCGCCCTGCGCGAGGACGTCGGCCTGCTGGCCTATTCGCCCCTGGCCCAGGGGGCCCTGACCGGCAAATATTTCGACGGCGCCCTGCCGGCCGGCTCGCGCAAGGCGCTGTACAATCGCATGCAGCGCTATGAGGGACCGGGGGCTGAGTTCGCCATGCGGGCCTATGTCGACCTGGCCCGCGCCCATGGTCTCGACCCCGCCGCCCTGGCCCTGAAGTTCTGCGACGCGCGGCCGTTCGTGACCGCCACCATCATCGGCGCCACCTCGATGGCGCAGCTGAAGACCAATATCGACGCCTTCGACCTCGACTGGACCGACGAGCTGGAAAAGGCCGTCAACGCCATCCACGTCGCCCAACCCAACCCCTGTCCATGATCCGCCTGTTCACCGCCGTCGCTGTTCCCGCCGAGATCGGCGCTCCCCTGCTGGCCCGCCAGCACGGGATCGAGGGCGCGCGATGGCGGCCGCAGGAGGCCTTCCACATCACGCTGAAGTTCATCGGCGACGTGCAGGAACCGATGGCCGCCGACCTCGACGAGCAACTGGCGGCCATCGAGGCCCCGGCCTTCGACCTGTCCCTGGCCGGGGTCGGCTTCTTCGGCGAGGGGCCCGAGATCCACGCCGTCTGGGCCGGGGTCGCCGAGAGCCCGGACCTGCGCCGGCTGGCCAAGGCCAATGAGGCCGCCGCCCGTCGGGCCGAGCTCAAGCCCGAGACGCGGCTCTACACGCCGCATGTCACCCTGGCCTATCTGAAGCGCCCGGCCGTGCCCGAGGTGGCCGCCTGGATCCAGGCCCACAACCTTCTGGCCTCGCCGGCCTTCCGGGTGGACCGGTTCGGCCTCTATTCCAGCTGGCGCACCAGCGAGGGCTCGGCCTACCGGCTGGAGGCGCAATACCCGCTGGGGTGAAGGCTCAGGCGTCAAGCGCCTCGACCAGAACACCCAGATCCCGCGCGGCGGCGGCCAGACGACGGTCGAGGGTGACCAAAGCGTCGCCCGTGCGCCCGCAAAGCGCCAGGTGTAAGGCGTCGGGTGCGCGCAACATCAGCTCGAAACGCCGGTCAATCGCGCTCGCCATCCGGACGTCGGCACCCAGAATGTCCACGTCGATCGTCTCGGCCAGCCGCCAGGCATCCAGGTCCGAAAGATGCCGCGCGGCCTGATCGGCCGAGATCTGACGCATGCGCACCAGTCGCGACAATGCCGACGCCGCTTCAGCAGCGGCGAATTCGCTGATCACGATGCGTCGATCGGCGGTGCGGATGAAGCGCTCGACAGCCCCGCTCGCAGCCTCGCTCACCATGGTCGGAAGAATGACGCTAGCGTCGAGATAAAGCCTCATCCGTCCGGATCGTCGTAGAGACTGTTGAGCAGTTCTACGGAATTCATGCCCTTGATCGGGGGATAGGCGTTTCGCCCGGCCAGCAAGCGCTCGAAGGCGGCGGCCCGGACTTCAGGCGAGGACGGCGGCTTGGACTCGACGAGCGGTCTGATCTCAGCGATCGGCTCTCCATGACGGGTGATAATAACCTCTTGGCCCTGGAGGGATTCATCGATCAGGCGTGGGAGGTTTTCTCTGGCGTCGGCGAGGCTGTAGCGGCTCATCTCGATCTCCATCAGCCTGACATCATAGCCTTTTCCGACAGAGCGTCCAAATCACGCCACGGCGTGATCCTTCAGAACGCCCAGCGGCACCACGGCGAGCATTTCCTCGTGGCTGGCCTCCAGCACCACCGGCGGGGCGACGCCGGCGTCGAGGGCTTCCTTCCAGCGGCCGGCGCACAGGCACCAGCGATCGCCCGGCAGCAGGCCGCGAAAGGCGAACTCGGGACGCGGGTCGTCAGGTCATTGCCCGTGGCCCGCGAGAAGGCCAGGAATTCCTCGGTCATCACCGCGCAGACGGTGTGCAGGCCCAGATCGTGCGGCCGGTCTCGCAACAGCCGTTGCGATAGAAGCCGGTGACCGGATTGAGCGAGCAGGGCTTCAGCTCCTGGCCCAGGACGTTCTTGGCGGACTCGTCGTAACGCATGCTCATGACGCGATCCTAACCCGAAATACGAGAATCCGGACACGGTTTGGCTGCCGGGGCGTGTGATGACTTCCGGCCCCGCCCGTCAGATGCTTTAGAAGAAGCAACATCGACAACAAGAGCCCCTCGGACCCATGACCGACCTTGCCCGGCCCCGTCGCAGCGCCCTCTACATGCCCGCCTCCAACGCCAAGGCGGTGGAAAAGGCCCGGACGCTGGA
>NZ_PEGG01000033.1 GCF_002737765.1 Caulobacter sp. B11
CCCTGAAGCCTGTCGGCACGGTGCATTTCGCGGTCGCCCGCGCCAACCGTTCGGTCGTCCACCGCCACGAGTTGTTCGCCGGCGAAACCCGGCAAGGCGTGCAGTTGGCGGCGGTGCGAACGGCGCTGGAGATGCTGCGAGAGGCGGTTTCCTAGGTGCCAGAGGCCGGCCCAGGCGACTGGCGGCGTTTCGTCGGCGCGGACCTGTCGCGCAGGGCCCTGGCCGCCGCCGGGGCGCGCAAGAGTGAACTGCGCCACGCCACCCGCGTCTCCGCCGCCGTGCTGGCGGCCTATCTGCTGAGCAGCCTGCTTCACCTGCCCAGGGCTATTGGGCGGTGTTCACGGCGGTGATCGTGGTCCAGGCCAGCCTCGGCGCGACCATCGCCGCTTCGATCGAACGGTTTCTGGGAACCGTGGTCGGCGCGGCGGGGGCGCGGCGGCGGCCTATGTTCATACCCTCTATCCCGACTGGGGCGGCCTGATCCTGGCCGTGACCGCCGCCCTTCTAGCCTTCCTGGCGGCGGTGCGCCCGGCCTTCAAGGTGGCCCCCGTCACGGCGGTGATCATGTTGATCGGCACGACCAACCATCTGGAGCCCCTGACCGCCGCCTTCTTCCGCGTGGCCGAGATTACGGTCGGCAGTCTGGTCGGGGTGGCCGCGACCCTGCTGATCTTCCCCGCCCGCGCCCACGCCTCGGTGGTGAGCGGCGTTCAGGAAATCGCTGGCCAGTTGGCGGGACTGCTGGACCACTATGCCCTGAAGCTGCGCGGCGGTCCGACCGACCTGGACCCGCGCCAGGCCTATGACGACCTGCTGAAAGCCCTGACCAAGCTGCAGTCGGCCATGACCGAGGCCGGTCGTGAAAGCGCCAGCCGCCTCAGTGACGTGACCGCGCCGGATGCCCTGCCCCGCACGCTCTGGCGGATCCGCAATGACGCGGTGATGGTCGGCCGCGCCCTGCGTGAACCCCTGCCCACGGCCGGCTTGACCCTGCAGGCGGCCGCCATGGTCAAGGCCTGCGCCGAATTTCTGCGAGACACCGCCGCGAGCCTGGGCGGCGGCGCGCGTCCCGATCGGATCGCCTTCGCGCAACTGCACCAGGCCTTTCAGACCGCCGTCGAGGCCCTGCGCGACAGCGGCGCGACCAAGGCCCTGGCCTTCGATGACGCCGCGCGGGTGTTTGGCCTGGTGTTCGCGATCGAGAATCTGTTTGGCAATCTGGGCGACCTCGCTGATCGGGTCGAGGAGACGGTCGGCTTGCGAACCTAGGCGTCCGGCGCTTTGCGCTCGCCGTAGATCACCCGCGCGCGGTCCTCGAAACAGCCGATCAGCTTGGCCGCGGCGCGATCCAGATTGGCCGCCAGCAGTCCGTCGAGCATCCGCGACTTGAAGGCGAAGTCGATGACGAACTCGATCGAGACCCCGTCAGGATGGGCCGTGAAGGTCCAGCGGTTGGAGAGCCGTTTGAACGGCCCGTACAGCAGACTGACATCAACGGTCAGGGCCTGGCTGTCGCGCCGCACCCGGGTGGCGAACTTCTCGCGCAGGAACGAGAACCCGACCTGGGCCTCGGCGTCGAGGGTGCTGACCGTCCCGTCCACCCGGCCATTCCAGGTGCGCATGGCGGTGATCCACGGCACGAACTGCGGATAGGCCTCGACGTCGCCGACCAGGCTGAACATCTGTTCGGGCGCATAGGGCAGCACCCGGGTGACGACATGGCGGTGCAAGGCGGCTAGGCCCGGGCGTCAAGGGCCCGGCGGGCCGCCTGCAGCTTGGCGAAGTCCTCGCCCGCATGGTGCGACGAGCGGGTCAGGGGGCTGGCCGAGACCATCAGGAACCCCTTGGCCCGGGCGATCGCCTCATAGGCCTTGAACTCCTCCGGGGTCACGAACCGGTCGACGGCGGCGTGCTTGCGGGTCGGCTGCAGATACTGGCCGATGGTCAGGAAATCGACCCCGGCGCTGCGCATGTCGTCCATCACCTGCATGACCTCTTCCTTGGCCTCGCCGAGACCGACCATCAGGCCGGACTTGGTGAACTGGGTCGGGTCACGCTCCTTGACGCGCTCGAGCAGGCGCAGGGAGTTGTAGTAGCGGGCGCCCGGACGGATCTTCAGATAGAGGCGCGGCACGGTTTCGAGGTTGTGGTTGAAGACGTCCGGTCGAGCGTCGATGACCACGTTCTCGGCCCGGTCCTTGCGCAGGAAGTCGGGGGTCAGGATCTCGATGGTCGTCCCAGGCGCGGCGGCGCGGATGGCCAGGACGACCTCGGCGAAATGCTGGGCTCCGCCGTCGGCCAGGTCGTCGCGGTCCACCGAGGTGATGACCACGTGCTTGAGGCCCATCTTGGCGACGGCCTCGGCCACCCGGCGCGGCTCGTCGGCGTCCAGGGCGTTGGGCAGGCCGGTCGCGACATTGCAGAAGGCGCAGGCCCGCGTGCAGATCTCGCCCATGATCATCATGGTGGCGTGCTTCTGGCTCCAGCACTCGCCGATATTGGGGCAGGCCGCCTCTTCGCACACCGTGGTCAGCTTGTGGTCGCGCACGATGCTGCGGGTTTCGTTATAGCCTGGCGACCCTGGCGCGCGGACGCGCAGCCACTCAGGCTTGCGCAGCACCGGCGTGTCGGGGCGGTTCTGCTTTTCAGGGTGGCGAACCGCGCGATCCCCGGGGGGGGTCTCGGGACCACGGGCGCTCAACGTGTCGATCAGGGTGACCATAATGGCCTAGATCGGACTTCTTGGGCCCCGGATCAAGCACGCGATCTTGCATCCGGAGCAAAGGCGCGAAAAGAGTGCAGACGATGCGTCGCCGTCTGCTCGCCTGCCTGTTGATGTTGAGCCTCGTGGCCTGCGGCGACGACGGCGTTCGCGCGCCCTTCGCCGAGAGCCGGCCGCCGCCATCTCTATCGGGTGAGTTCCTGGCTCCGCTGGGTTGGGCCTGGGGCTATCTGGCGGTGGGCGCGGCGCCCGTGCAGCGCTACGGCGTCTCGGCCCCGCCGGTCGCGCCGCGCGCCCAGATCCTGATCCTGCCCGGTTACGGCGAATCGGCCGAACTGTGGTTCGAAACCGCCCGGGATCTTAATCAACGCGGCTACACCACCTGGATCCTCGACCGACAGGGCCAGGGCGGTTCGCAGCGCCTGGCGTTCCAGCGTGATGTCGGCCACGTCGTCAGTTTCGCGCCCGACGTCACGGCGGTGAAGGCCATGGTCAAGGCGGTGATTCGCCCTAACGGCCGCACGCCGCTGATCCTGCTGGCCCATGGCGACAGCGGGCTGGTGGCCTTACGGGCCCTTGAGGAAGGCCTGGGGGTGGACGCGGCGATCCTTTCGGCGCCCAGCCTCGACCTGACCGCCCTGCCCCGACCCAAGGCCCAGCTCGTGCCGGCGGCGCGGTGGGCGCGGCGGCTGCGGCTGGGCTTCCTGCGTGACCCGGCGAGCGCCGGCTGGCGGCGTCAGGGCCCCGACGCCCACGCCGAGGGCCTGACCCACGATCCGAGGCGCGGAGCCGTTGGCCAGGCGTGGCAGCTGGCCAATCCGGACCTCAGAATGGGCGCGCCGAGCCTGGGCTGGTACGCGGCCTATTATGACGCCCTCGACGCGGTCGGACATGACCTCAAGGCGGTGAAAGCTCCGGTGGCCGTGCTGACGGCGGACAAGGACGGGGCGACCCGGAACTCCGCCGCCTCGCAGGTCTGCGCGGCCCTGACCGCCTGCGTCCAGACTCGCTTCCCCGGGGCAGGCCACGCCATCCACCTGGAAACCGACGCGCGGCGCGATCCTTGGTTGGCGGCCGTGGAAACAGTCGTCCGCGCGCGGATCGAAGCCAACACGCCCGGGCTCGGCCGCAGACCGCCCGGTGTCTCGGAAGATGTCGACGCCGTTCACGGACTGTAACGCGACTTTGCAAACCCGCCCGGCGCCGCTAGGCTCGCCCCTCAATCGAACGAGGGCGCGCCAAAGCGTCCTGCGCGGGAGGTTTCGCCGGCATGCCGGTAGTTTTTAAAGCAGAAGACGGCCAGAAGGCCCTCTTCGACGCCCTGATCGACGCCCGGGACAAGTACGGCGCCAAGAAGCCCATCCTGGAGGACCAGGATCGCAATCCCCTCAGCTATACTGATCTGATCCGGGCCAGCTTTGCGTTGGGCCGCAAGATCGCGGCCATGACCAAGCCCGGTGAGCATGTCGGCGTGCTGCTGCCCTCGGGCTCGGCCGCGGTGGTGACCTTTTTCGCCCTGCATGCGTTCGGCCGGGTGCCGACCATGCTGAACTTCACGGCGGGACTGCGCAATATGAAAGCCGCCTGCAAGCTGGCCAAGGTCGAGCGGGTGCTGACCGCCCACAAGTTCATTGAACTCGGCAATCTGCACGACATCGTCGACGCGCTCGAAACCCAGACCACGGTGACCTATCTGGAGGATGTGCGCGAGACGATCGGCCTGGCCGACAAGCTGTTCGCCGCCGCCGCCGGACTGTTTCCCCGTCAGTTTCGCGCCCCGGCCAAGCCTTCGGACAAGGCTGTGGTGCTGTTCACCTCCGGCAGCTTCGGCGCGCCGCGCGGGGTGGTGCTGACCCAGGCCAACCTGGTGTCGAACGCCAAGCAGATCGCCGCCCATATCGACCTGGATCCGGCCTGGGTGATGTTCAATCCCCTCCCGGTGTTCCACTGTTTCGGCCTGACGGGCGGCGTGATCCTGCCGCTGCTGGAGGGCATGAAGGCCTTCCAGTATCCCTCGCCCCTGCACACCAAGCAGATCCCCGCCCTGGTCAAGGACGTCGGCGCCTCGGTGCTGTTCGCCACCGACACCTTCCTCAACCACTATGCGCGCGCGTCCGACAGCGACGAGCTTTCGGGCCTGAAGTTTGTGGTCTGTGGTGCTGAAAAGGTTAGGGAAGAGACCCACAACCTTATCCAGGAACGCTTCGGTCCCGTGCCGGTCCTCGAGGGCTATGGCGCCACCGAGGCTTCGCCGGTGATCGCGGTCAACAAGCCCACCGACAACCGTCGCGGCACGGTCGGCGGCCTGCTGCCCGGCCAGGAGTGGCGGATCGAGCCGGTCGAGGGCATCCCCGAGGGCGGCCGCCTGCTGGTGCGTGGTCCCAACATCATGGCCGGCTATCTGCGCGAGGACGGCGGCGTCGACGCGCCTGAGGGCGGCTGGCACGATACCGGCGACGTCGTCTCGATGACCGACGACCTGTGGATCACCATCAAGGGCCGGGTGAAGCGCTTTGCCAAGATCGGCGGCGAGATGGTGTCGCTGACCGCGGCCGAGGACCTCGCCTCGGCGGTCTGGCCCGACGGCCGTCACGCGGTCATCGCCATGCCCGACAAGAAAAAGGGCGAAAAGCTGGTGCTGGTCACCGACCGCCAGGACGCCGCCGTCACCTCGCTGGTGGCTCACGCCCAGAGCGTCGGCGCGCCGGAGCTGTCTGTCCCCCGCAAGATCCTCAAGGTGCTGGAAGTGCCAGTGCTCGGCAGCGGCAAGACAGACTATGTCGCTATCCAGCGGATGGCTGACCAGGACGCGAGGGCCGCCTAGAGACGGCCAACAGGAGGGATCCCTGGAGCGATTGCTGATGTGGGCGCCGCGGGTGCTTAGCCTGCTGCGGATCATCGCCGCCCTGCTGTTCATGGAGCATGGCCTGATGAAGGCCTTTCAGTTTCCGGCCGCCCAGCCGAACGCGCCCGATCCCCTGCCGCCGATTCTGGTGGCCGCCGCATGGCTCGAAATTGTCGGCGGCGGACTGCTTGTCGTGGGGCTGTTCACCCGGCCCGTGGCGTTCATCCTGTCGGGTATGATGGCTGTGGCCTATTTCGCCGCTCACGCCTCAGGAGGCTTCTGGCCCGCCCTGAACGGCGGCGAAGCGGCGATCCTGTTCTGTTTTGTGTTCCTGTACCTGGTGTTCACCGGACCGGGCGAATGGAGCCTGGACGCCCAACTGCGCAAACGGCCCTAGGTCGCTCCTTCGTCAGCGAGCAAAAGAATGGGCGGCGCTTGTGAAAGCGCCGCCCTTTTCCGTTCTGGATCGCCCAACCCTAGATGTGCAGGACCCGACCAAAGGCGTCCAGCGCGGCCTCATGCATGGCCTCGGACATGGTCGGATGGGCGTAGACCGTGTTGAACAGGTCTTCCTCGGTGGCTTCCAGGGTAATGGCGGTGACGAACCCCTGGATCATCTCGGTGACCTCGTGGCCGATCATGTGGGCGCCGATCAGGGCGCCGGTCTTGGCGTCGAACACCGTCTTGACGAAGCCCTCGGTCTCGCCGGCGGCCACGGCCTTGCCATTGACCTTGAACGGGAAGCGCCCGGCCTTGACCTCGAACCCGGCCTCCTTGGCGCCGGCTTCGGTGTAGCCCACCGAGGCGACCTGCGGATTGGCGTAGGTGCAACCCGGAATCGGCGAATGGACATTGGCGGTCTTGAAACCGGCGATGTGCTCGACGCAGTGGATGCCCTCGTGACTGGCCTTGTGGGCCAGCCAGGGCGCGCCGGCCACGTCGCCGATGGCGTAGAGGCCAGGGACGTTGGTTTCGCCGTACTTGGTGTTCTTGACGTGGCCACGATCGAGCACCAGGCCCAGGGCCTCGACGCCCATACCGTCGGTATTGGGCACGATGCCCACCGCCACGATGCACTTCTCGGCCGTCAGGGCCTCGGCCTTGCCGCCAACCTCGACCGCGACCGAGACGCCGTCCCTGGTCTTGTCGATGCGGGTCACCTTGGCCCCGATGCGGAAGGTGATGCCGCGCTTCTCGAACGCCTTCTGGGCGGCCTTGGATACTTCAGCATCTTCGACCGGCATGATGCGGTCGACGGCCTCGACCACGGTCACCTCGGCCCCGAGGGCGCGATAGAAGCTGGCGAACTCGATGCCGATGGCGCCCGAGCCGATCACCACCAGGGACTTGGGCATGGCCTTGGGCGCCAGGGCGTCGCGATAGGTCCAGATCTTGTCGCCGTCCGAGACCGCGCCGATGGCCGGGATATTGCGGGCCCGGGCTCCCGTGGCCAGGATCACCGAAGTCGCTTGCACCGTGCGGCTGCCGCCGGCCTTGAGGGCGATGACGACCTTCGGGGCGGGGCGCCCTTCTCGAGCTTGGCGTCGCCCTCGATCACCTCGATCTTGTGCTTCTTCATCAGGAAGGCGATTCCGCCCGACATGGTCTTGGCCACGCCGCGCGAACGATCGATGATCTTGCCGAAGTCGAAGGCCGGCTTGTCGACCGACAGGCCGTAGCTGCCCAGATGCGACAACTGCTCGAACAACTCGCCCGACTTCAACAGCGCCTTGGTGGGAATACAGCCCCAGTTGAGGCAGATGCCGCCCAGGGCCTCGCGCTCGACGATGGCCGTCTTCAGCCCGAGTTGGCTGGCCCGGATCGCGGCCACATAGCCGCCGGGGCCGGAGCCGATCACGACAAGATCAAATTCGGTGGACATGGTTTCGAACCCTGGCTTGTTCGCCCGCGGGGAGGCCGGCGACGTCGATCGGCCGGCAAGCACGCCGGACGGGGATTAGAGCAGCGACTCGACCGCGACCTTCAGGTCTTCGGGCTTGGTGGTGGGCGGGAAGCGCTCGACGACCGCGCCGTCACGGTCGACCAGGAACTTGGTGAAGTTCCACTTGATCCCCTCGGTGCCCAGGACGCCCTTCTGCTGCTTTTTCAGGAAGGCATAGAGCGGATGGGCCGAGGGGCCGTTGACCTCGATCTTGGCCAGCATCGGAAAGGTCACGTCGTAGGTCAGCGAGCAGAAGCTGGCGATCTCCTCGGCGTCGCCCGGTTCCTGGGCCCCGAACTGGTTGCAAGGGAAGCCCAGGATCACCAGGCCCTTGTCCTTGTAGGCGCGATACAGCGCCTCAAGCCCCTCGAACTGCGGAGTGAAGCCGCACTTGCTGGCGGTGTTGACGATCAGGATCACCTGACCGCGATAGTCCGCCAGGCTGACATCCTGGCCGGTCAGCGTCTTGGCGGCATAGTCATAGATCGACATGGCAAGGTCTCCGGAGGCGGCCCTCGCCCCGGAACAGGCTCAGGACGAAGGTGACTGAAGCGGCGGTCGAAAGCCTCGTCCTGACCGGACAGGCCGGGAAAACAGGAGGCGTTCGATGCCGTCGATCAGACGAGCAAGGTCAGGGGTTCTTCGATCAAGGGCTTGAAGGCCGCCAGGAAGCGCGCGCCGATCGCGCCGTCGACCACGCGGTGATCGCAGGTCAGGGTCACGGTCATGACGGTGGCCACGGCCAGCTGGCCGTTCTTGACCACGGCCCGCTGCTCGCCCGCGCCGACGCTCATGATCGCGCCCTGCGGCTCGTTGATGATCGAGGCGAAGGCCTTGATGCCGAACATGCCGAGGTTGGAGACCGAGAAGGTGCCGCCCTGGAATTCCTCGGGCTTGAGCTTCTTGGCCTTGGCGCGGGCGGCCAGGTCCTTCACCTCGGCCGAGATCTGGGCCAGGCCCTTGGTCTCGGCGGCGCGAACGATCGGGGTGATCAGGCCGCCGTCAATGGCCACGGCCACGGCGATGTCGGCATGCTTGTGCATGGCGATGCCTTCGGGCGTGTAGGAGGCGTTGGCCTCCGGCACGCGCTTGAGGGCCACGGCCACGGCCTTGATGATGATGTCATTGACCGACACCTTCACGCCCTGGCTTTCCAGCAGGCTGTTGATCTTGCCGCGCGCCGCCAGCAGGCCGTCGATCTCGAGATCGATGGTCAGGGGGAAATGCGGCACGTCGCGGAAGCTGTCGGTCAGGCGGCGGGCGATGGTCTTGCGCATGCCATCCAGCGGAATCAGATCGTAGGAGCCGGCGGGGATGCCCATCTGCTCGAGCGACAAGACCTGGCGCGGAGCCGTGGCGACCGACGCTGAGGCGACGGCGGCGGCCTTGGCCGGCGCGGCGTCGCCCTTGCCTGCGGCCTCGATGTCGGCCTTGACCACCCGGCCGTGGGGCCAGTGCCCTTGACCGACTTCAGGTCCAGGCCGGCGGCCTGGGCCAGACGGCGCGCCAGGGGCGAGGCGAAAACCCTGTCGCCAGCAGAGGCGGCCAAGGCGACTGGCGCCGCAATGGCGGGCGCGGCCTGGACCGGCGCGGCGGGCGTCGGCGCAGCTTGGGCGGCGGGGGCCTTCGCCGGCGGCGGCGCCGGGCTGTCGCCCTCGCCCGCCAGCTTGGCGATCAGGGCGTTGACCTTGACGTTCTCAGTGCCGGCCTCGACCAGGATGGCCTCGACCACGCCTTCGTCGACGGCCTCGACTTCCATCGTCGCCTTGTCAGTCTCGATCTCGGCGATCACGTCGCCGGCCTTGACGGTGTCGCCCACCTTCACGTGCCACTTGGCGAGGGTCCCCTCCTCCATGGTGGGCGACAGGGCGGGCATCAGGATGTCGATCGACATTGAGTGTCTTCCTCAAGCGTTCGGGACGTAGTCGGCCGGGCCGTCGTCCGCTCGATCTCGCGCCGGGGCGAGGTTTTGGTCTTGGCCGAAGTCGGAACGGCTCACGGCCGACAGGTATGCAGCGATCAACGCCGTCCCGCCAGACATGAGCCGCGCCGTCATCAGCGGTAGCAGACCTTCTTGGCCGCCGTGACGATCTTGTCGACCGACGGCAGCGAGAGGGCTTCCAGATTGGCCGCATAGGGCAGCGGCACGTCTTCCTGGTGAACCCGAAGCGGCGGGGCGTCCAGATAGTCGAAGCCGTGCTCGGTGATACGGGCGACGATCTCGGCGCCGACGCCCATCGGGCCCCAGCCTTCCTCGGCCGTCACGAGACGATTGGTCTTCTTGACGCTTTCCAGGATCGTGGCGTGGTCCATCGGGCGAATGGTCCGCAGATCGACGACCTCGGCGGAGATGCCGTCCTTGGCCAGTTCCTCGGCGGCCTTGAGGCAGAAGCCGACCATGCGGCTGTAGGCCACCAGGGTGACGTCCGTGCCTTCGCGGCGGACCTTGGCCTTGCCGATCGGCACGACGTAGTCCTCGACGTCCGGGATATCGAACTCGATGCCGTACATCATCTCGTGCTCGAGGAAGACGATCGGGTTCGGGTCGCGGATCGCGGCCTTCAGCAAACCCTTGGCGTCGGCCGCGTCATAGGGCGCAATGACCTTCAGGCCGGGAACATTGCCGTACCAGGCCGCGTAGTCCTGGCTGTGCTGGGCCCCGACGCGGCTGGCCGCGCCGTTGGGACCGCGGAACACGATCGACGACTTGATCTGGCCGCCGGACATGTAGAGCGTCTTGGCGGCCGAGTTGATGATGTGGTCGATCGCCTGCATGGCGAAGTTCCAGGTCATGAACTCGACGATCGGCTTCAGACCGGCCATCGCCGCCCCGACGCCCATGCCGGCGAAGCCGTGCTCGGTGATCGGGGTGTCGATGACGCGCCTGGCGCCGAACTCCTGCAGCAGGTCGCGGCTGACCTTGTAGGCGCCCTGGTACTGGGCGACTTCCTCGCCCATCAGGAACACGCGGTCGTCGCGACGCATCTCTTCGGCCATGGCGTCGCGCAGGGCGTCGCGCACGGTGATCTTCTTCATCGGCGTGCCGGCCGGGATCTCCGGGTCAGCGAAGCTCGAGGCGGCGGCGATCGGCTCGGCTGTCGCAACAACCGGCGCGCCCGCGGCCGCCGCTTGCGCGACGGGCGCGGGCGCTGACGCCGCGGCGCCGGCCTCACCCGCCAGGCGGGCGATCGGGGTGTTGACCTTGACGCTCTCGGAACCGGCGGCGATCAGGATCGCCTCGATCACGCCTTCGTCGACGGCCTCGACCTCCATGGTCGCCTTGTCGGTCTCGATCTCGGCGATCACGTCGCCGGCCTTGACGGTGTCGCCTTCCTTGACCAGCCATTTGGCCAGGGTGCCCTCTTCCATGGTCGGCGAGAGGCGGGCATGAGGATGTCCAGGCTCACTGGGCGGCCTCCAGATAGACGTCGGTATAGAGTTCGGACGGGTCCGGCTCGGGGCTGGTGCGGGCGAACTCGGCGGCCTCGGAGACGATGCGCTTGACCTCGGCGTCAATGCCCTTGAGGTCGTCCTCGGTGACGCCGGCCTCGGCCAGACGCTCCTTCAGATGGTCGATCGGATCGCGGGTCTTCTTGACCTCGTCGACCTCGTCCTTGGTCCGGTACTTGGCCGGGTCGGACATCGAGTGACCGCGATAGCGATAGGTCTTCATTTCGAGAATGTAGGGGCCCTGGCCCGTGCGGGCGTGCTCACTGGCGCGGGCGCCGGCTTCACGCACCGCCACCACATCCATGCCGTCGACTTCCTCGCCCGGGATCCGGAACGACGTTCCGCGCTTGTGGAAAGCGGTTTCCGAGGCCGAGCGCTCGACGCTGGTGCCCATGGCGTACTGGTTGTTCTCGATCACGTACACGACCGGCAGCTTCCACAGCTGGGCCATGTTGAAGCTCTCATAGACCTGGCCCTGATTGGCCGCGCCGTCGCCGAAATAGGCGTAGGAGACGTTGCCATTGCCCTTGTAGTGGTTGGCGAGCGCCAGCCCGGTGCCGAGCGCCACCTGGGCGCCCACGATGCCGTGGCCGCCATAGAAGCCGGTGGCGATGTCGAACATGTGCATCGAACCGCCCTTGCCCTTGGAGGAGCCGCCGGCCCGGCCCGTGAGCTCGGCCATGACTTCCTTGGGATCCATGCCCGCCGCCAGCATGTGGCCGTGGTCACGATAGCCGGTGATGATCTGGTCGCCCTTGTGCTGGATCGACTGCATGCCGACCGCGATGGCTTCCTGGCCGATATAGAGGTGGCAGAACCCGCCGATCAGACCCATGCCGTACAACTGCCCGGCGCGCTCCTCGAAGCGGCGGATCAGCAGCATGTCCTGATAGAATTTGAGAAGCTCTTCCTTGCCAACGACGTCGTTGACACCGGTGTCTGACGCCTTCCCCGAGGAGGCTTCACCCTTGCGCGTTCGCGCCATTAAACTCTCCCTGGCCCATCATGTTCGCGGACTCCATTCCAGAGCAATCGACCCTGAGGCCGGTTGGCTCCGCTAAGGAACGCTTATGTGCACGTCCAGATCAATCCACGGGATAACCGCGCCTCGACCACGCCAGTCTTACCGTTGAAACTTCGTGCCGACCTAGCGTTCGGTGCGGATCACGTAGTCCTTCGGATCGGCATAGCCCAGGAGCGAACGCGCGCGTTCTTCCAGGAGGTCCGCCGACAAACTGCCGCTGCGTAATAGACGAGCACGGGCCTCCAGGTCCATCCTCTCCGCGCGGATCTTCTTCAATTCCATGGTCTTGGCCGCAAGATCTGCATTGCGCTGCGACGTCGACAGCAGGCCGCGCTCCCCCGTCAACGCATGGAAAACGAAGTAGGTGATCAGCAAAAGCAGCGCCGCGGTCGGCAGGAAGGGTTGCAGTCGGGCGAACATCGATGATTCCCAGGAGGGCTCAAGGAGTATGCGACATCGTGCTTAACGCGTTCTAAATCGGCGACTTAGTCAAAAGCCCCGCCCTCCCCGACGAGGACGTGATCGGTGCTTTCGCACGAGACGGTTTCACCGGCATCTAGTTAGTGCGTCGCGGCGCCTGTCTCGCGACCGCGAAGCGTGGTTTCAGGCGCAACCATCTGGTCTTCCTGACGCTTTTAGAAAAAATGTGGTCCGGCCGGGACCAAAAACGCGAAGGGGCGACGCTCCGAGCCCGGAACGTCGCCCCCTGATCAGGTCCGGCGCGTCATAGGACGGCCGTTCTTCAGCGGAATCAGCGGCCCTTGAGCACCGAACGCCCGCCATAGACGGCCTGTTCGTCGAGCATCTGCTCTATGCGCAGCAATTGGTTGTACTTGGCCAGCCGGTCCGAACGGGCCAGGGACCCGGTCTTGATCTGACCGCAGTTCAGCGCGACGGCCAGGTCGGCGATGGTCGAATCCTCGGTCTCGCCCGAGCGGTGGCTCATGACGCTGGTATAGCCCGCGCGGTGGGCCATATCGACGGCGTCGATGGTTTCCGACAGCGTGCCGATCTGGTTGACCTTCACGAGGATCGAATTGGCGAGCCCCTTGTCCAGGCCCATCTGCAGGCGCTTGGGATTGGTCACGAACAGGTCGTCGCCGACCAGCTGAACCGTCTTGCCAAGCCTATCGGTCAGCAGCTTCCAGCCCTCGAAATCGTCCTCGGACATGCCGTCCTCGATCGACAGGATGGGGAACTTGCCGGCCAAGCCGGCCAGATAGTCGACCATCTGCGACGGATCCAGGCTCTTGCCCTCGCCTTCCAGCTCGTACTTGCCGTTCTTGAAGAACTCGGTGGCGGCGACGTCGAGACCCAGGACGAAATCCTCGCCCGCGCGATAGCCGGCGGCCTCGCCGGCCTTGATGATGAAGGCCAGGGCGTCCTCGGCCGAGCCGAGATTCGGCGCAAAGCCGCCCTCGTCGCCGACATTGGTGTTGTGGCCGGCGTCCTTCAGAGCCTTCTTCAGGCCATGGAAGATCTCGGCGCCCATCCGCAGCCCTTCGGAGAAGGTCGGCGCGCCGGTCGGCAGGATCATGAACTCCTGGATGTCGATCGGATTGTCGGCATGGGCGCCGCCATTGATGATGTTCATCATCGGCACCGGCAGGACGCGGGAATTGACCCCGCCGACGTACTTGTAGAGCGGCAGGCCGGCCGATTCCGCGGCGGCCTTGGCCGTGGCCAGGGAGACGCCGAGAATGGCGTTGGCGCCCAGACGAGCCTTGTTGGGCGTACCGTCCAGGTCGATCATCAGGGTATCGATGCGGCGCTGGTCCTCGGCGTCGACACCCGACAGGGCGTCGAAGATCTCGCCATTGACCGAGTCCACCGCCTGGCGAACGCCCTTGCCCAGATAGCGACCCTTGTCGCCGTCGCGCTTTTCCATCGCCTCGTGGGCGCCGGTCGAGGCGCCCGAGGGCACGGCGGCGCGGCCGAAGGCGCCATCCTCCAGAACGACGTCGACCTCGACCGTCGGATTGCCGCGGCTGTCGAGGATTTCGCGGGCGATGATGTCGACGATCTCGGTCATGGGGGCTCCTGTGGACGAAATGGCGCGGGAGCCTTAGCCGCCACGGCGGCGTCGCGCAACTTGACTTCCCTTCGGGAGGACAACTGATCCTGCGTCAGAAACTGGAGGACGCCATGCTCATCGTCGAACGTACCGGCCCGATCGCCCTCGTCACCCTCAACCGTCCCGAGGCGATGAACGCGCTCTCCAAGGCCCTCCGCGCGGCCCTCTATGCCGCGATGGTCGAGCTGGACGCCGATGACGAGGTCAGCGTGGTGATCCTGACCGGCGCGGGCGAGCGCGCCTTCACCGCCGGCCTGGACCTGAAGGAACTGGGCAGCGACCCCAAGGCGATGAGCGCCGCCAACGCCCAGGGCGGAGAGGCCAATCCCGTTCGGGCCGTCGAGCTGTGCCGCAAGCCGGTGATCGGCGCTATCAATGGGGTCGCCATCACCGGCGGCTTCGAGCTGGCCCTGGCCTGCGACGTGCTGATCGCGTCGGAGAACGCCCGCTTCGCCGACACCCACGCCCGGGTGGGGATCATGCCGGGCTGGGGCCTGTCGCAGAAGCTGTCACGGGTTGTGGCCCCTATCGGGCCAAGGAACTGTCCCTGACCGGCAATCCTCGACGCAGCGACGGCGGCCGACTGGGGCCTGGTCAACCGGGTCGTTCCCGCCGCGGATCTGTTGCCGACGGCGCTGCGCCTGGCGGCGGACATGGCCTCGATTCCCGTCGAAACCCTGGCCTTCTACAAGGCGCTGATCGACGAGGGCTACGGCCGCACCCTGCGCAAAGGCCTGGCGCTGGAGCACGAGCGCTCGAGCGCCCACAACATCACGGTCACGCCCCAATCGGTCGAGGCCCGCCGCGCCCAGATCCAGGCCCGGGACGCGGTCAATAGGTCAGGCGCTCAACACCGGGGCGTCGAGACCTTGACCGACTCGGAACCGGACATTCTTGCCGCCGAAATCCAGCTCGACCTTGGCGAACAGCTTCAGGACATCGGCGCCGATCAGCACCGCCGGCTTGTCGTTGAGGTTCCAGAAATTGAAGATATGCAGGTCGGCGAAGATCAGGGGCAGGTTGTCGATCCTCACGGCGCCCATCTGGACCTTGCGGACGATCCGGAATTCGCCGGGCGTCAGGTCGCCGGCCGCGCCCATCAATCGCACGGGCATGGACGGCGTGCTCTTGCTGAGCCGCAGGTTCACAGCCCGCGCAAGGGCGCCGTTGCCGATGCTGCCGCTCGCGCCGGAATCGATGAAAGCCTGGCACCGCACGCCGGCGATCCGGGCGTCAACAATGGTCAGCCTGCCAAAGCGGGAATCGGCCGACACGGCGATGTCGTGAGGGTTGCGGTAATCAATTCCCCGACTGCCGAAATCCCCCTCGCTGCGCTTGATCTCCAGGCGCTTGCGCTTGAAATCCATCACGACGTTCTGGCCCTGCAGAATGTCGACGCCCAGCAAGCCGTCCGCCCGCAGGCTTTCGAAGGGCAGCAGCGGCAGGACGCCGTCCTTCAACACCGTCTCACCAGCCACGACTCGGTCCACCGCCGCCGTTGGCGCCGGTCTGAAGCCGCCAACGCCGTGGACAATGACGTCTGGCCCCCGCGGGAGGAGCAGGCGATTGGCCAGCTCGACGGAAATTACGCTGCGATCCGCGCCCGTATCGACCACGAAGTCGAACGGACCCTGCCCGTTGATCGAGACCTCGACGGTCATGCGATCGGCGTCATCCAGTCCCGCGTCGAGCAGGATGGGCTCGTCCTGAAGCGCGAGGTTGGGGTCTGAGGCGTTGAGGGGGGGCGCGTGAGCGGTCGTGGTCTGACTGAAGGCCTTTCCGGCCATCCAGGACAGTCCCAAGCCTCCCGCCATGTTTCGGCGTGTGAGCATCGGCTATGCCTCCCTGCACTACCCCTAACACGTTTTCGACCCTGCGGTCGAAATGTCCGGACCCTGTCGTTTGGGTCGCGATCGTCCAGGACTGAAGACAAGGAAAAGGGCGGCGGTCTTGCGACCGCCGCCCTTGTTCAGACTGGCGCCCTCCGCCGCGGCGGAGACGGGAAGACCTTAGTCTTCCTTGGGGCTCAGGATCTGGCGGCCGTTATACAGGCCGGTCTTCAGGTCGACATGGTGCGGACGACGCAGTTCGCCCGAGTCCTTGTCCTCGATGAACGAGTTTGCGCCCAGGGCGTGGTGCGACCGGCGCATGTTCCGGCGAGAAGGCGAAGTTTTTCTTTTGGGAACGGCCATCGAAGTGACTCTGCGCGCTGAGCGTGAAAATTAGAGACGGCGACTCGGGAAGACCCAGGCCGCCGTGTGAGGGCGCGCTTATGCCTGAATCTCTTCAGACATGCAACAGCGCCAATTCAGACCAGTCTGCCCTGCTCTTTCGCCGCCGCGATGAAGCTGGCGAACAGGGGGTGTGGGGCGAAGGGACGGCTCTTCAGCTCGGGGTGGAACTGCACGCCGATGAACCAGGGATGGTCCTCGCGTTCGACGATTTCGGGCAGCACGCCGTCGGGCGAGCGCCCGGTCAGCTTGAGGCCTGATTCCTCCATCCGGTGGCTGTAGCCGATATTGACCTCATAGCGGTGCCTGTGGCGCTCGCTGATGGCCGTATCGCCATAGATGCCGGCCACCTTCGATCCGGGCGTCAGAACCGCGTCGAAGGCTCCCAGGCGCATGGTGCCGCCGAGGTCCTCGCCCTTGCGGCGCTCGACCCGCTCATTGCCCTTGATCCACTCGGTCATCAGGCCGACCACAGGGCGGTCCGTGGGGCCAAACTCGCTGGACGAGGCGTCGGTGATGCCGGCCACGTTGCGCAGGGTTTCGATGACCGCCATCTGCATGCCGAAACAGATGCCGAAATAGGGCACCTTGCGCTCGCGGGCGAACTGGGCGGCGCGGATCTTGCCCTCCGCGCCCCGCTCACCGAAGCCGCCGGGCACCATGATGGCGTTCGCGTTTTCGAGGCGGGCCGCGGCCGCGCCGGGATCGCCCTCGAAGGTCTCGCTCTCGACCCAGTCGAGATTGACCTTCACCTTGTTGGCCAGGCCGCCGTGATGCAGCGCCTCGATCAGCGACTTATAGGCGTCCTTCAGGACAGTATATTTGCCGACCACGGCGATGGTCACTTCGCCATCGGGGTGGTTGACGGTCTCTTCGATCGCTTCCCAACGCGACAGGTCGGGCTTTGGAGCGTCCTGCATGCCGAACACGTCCAGGACCTCGGCGTCGAGCCCTTCCTGGTGGTAATCGATCGGCACGGCGTAGATCGACGATGAGTCCATCGCCTGGATCACGGCGCTGGGCCGCACATTGCAGAACTGCGCGATTTTGCGCTTTTCCTCGACAGGGATCTCCTGCTCGCAGCGGCACAGCAGGATGTCGGGCTGGATGCCGATCGACCGCAGTTCCTTGACCGAGTGCTGGGTCGGCTTGGTCTTCATCTCGCCGGCCGTCTTGATGAACGGCAACAGGGTGAGGTGCACATAGCAGCTCTGGCCGCGCGGCAGGTCCTGGCGCAGCTGGCGGATGGCCTCGAAGAACGGCAGCCCCTCGATGTCGCCGACCGTGCCGCCGATCTCGACCAGCACGAAGTCGACGGGCTTCTCACCGGTCTCGTCCATCGCCGGAGACAGGACGAAGTCCTTGATCTCGTTGGTGACGTGCGGAATCACCTGGACGGTCGCGCCCAGATAGTCGCCGCGCCGCTCCTTCTCGATGATCGTCTTGTAGATCTGGCCGGTGGTGATGTTGTCGGCCTTGGTCGCCGACACGCCGGTGAAGCGCTCGTAGTGGCCAAGGTCGAGGTCCGTCTCTGCGCCGTCGTCGGTCACGAAGACCTCGCCGTGCTGATACGGGCTCATCGTGCCAGGATCGACGTTGAGATAAGGGTCGAGCTTACGAAGGCGAACCTTGTAGCCACGAGCCTGGAGGAGCGCTCCGAGCGCTGCGGAGGCGAGGCCTTTTCCCAGGGAGGAAACCACGCCCCCGGTGATGAAGATGTACCGGGTCATGGGCGCTCAGATTAGCCGTGATTCGTCAGCGTCGGCGAAAAGACCGACATTCATCAACAGGTTTTGGCTCAGGCCCTTATTGGGCGGGCGTCTGAGCGGGCGCCTGGGTGGTCGGAGCGGTCGGCAGCGGCGCGCCGAGGCTCGGAGTCGGGGCCTGGATCTGACCCGGCGCGGCGCTGTCGGGAGCCTGGCCCGCAGGCGCGGGCGCAACGGCAGGCGCGTTCAGGGTCTTGGTGTCCAGATCCTTCAGCTTCAGGCGGTCAACGACCGACTTCTCGCCACCCATGCGGCCCGTCAGGATCGTCAGCACCAGGCTGATGGTCAGGAAGATCGAGAACAGGATCCAGGTCGTGCGCGTCAGCAGGTCCCCGGCGCCGCGGGCGGTCATGAAGCCGCCACCGCCGCCACCGCCGCCCATGCCCAGGGCCCCACCCTCGGAGCGCTGCAGGAGCACGATCCCGATCAGCCCGAGGCAGACGATGATGTTGATGGCCAGCAGGACGCCGATAAGCATGTCTAATCTGATCTCGATCAGGGCGGCGAGCAGTCCCGCCGCGAAAAACGAAGCGGCCCCTCTATCACTCCGAGCGGCCGCACGCCATAGCTGGGAACGAACCTCGCCATCGCAAGACCGTCAGAGCGCATGATCCTCGAGACCGAACGCCTCAATCTGACGCCTTTGGCGATCGCCGACTCGCCGTTTCTCTATCGCTTCATGAGCGACGCGGAGGTGATGGCCCATTGGGATCGCCCGGCGATCGACGATCCCGACGCCGTCGACGCCGCCATCGCCGCCGAGATCGCGGAAATGGAGGCCGGGTCAGCGCTCTACTGGTCAACCCGGCTGCGGGCGGACGGCGCCTTTCTGGGCTATTGCGAACTGGTCGAGATCGATCGACGTCGCCACCAGGCCGAAATCGGGGTGATCATCGACCGTGACGCCTGGGGCCTGGGCTATGCGACCGAGGCCCTGGCCGCCGTGCTGGCCCATTGCGCTTCGCCTCTCGGCCTCAAGCGTCTGACCGCCCGCACCCACGTGGGCGACGGGCGGGCGGAACATCTGTTGCAGAAGCTGGGCTTCAAGCCGGGCGGCTATCTGAACGGCCACGTCGGCCGCGACGGCGAACGTCGCGACTGCCGGCTTTTCACCTTCGCGGTGTAGAACGCCTCAGGCTGCGTTGATGATCGCCAGGAAATCGACCGCCTTCAAGGAGGCCCCGCCGACCAGGGCGCCCCCGACCTCGGCGGTGCGCAGGATCTCGCCGGCGTTTTCGGGCTTCACCGATCCGCCGTAAAGGATCGGGACCGTTTCGCCGTGCTGCCCAAACTGCTCCACCAGAGTCGCCCGAATCGCCGCGTGCATCGCCGCGATATCGCCAAGGGTCGGCGTGCGGCCCGTACCGATGGCCCACACCGGTTCATAGGCCACCGCGAAGTCCTGGCCGGCCAACGCGGACGGGAGCGATCCGCGAACCTGGTCGGTCACGATCGTCTCGGCCTGCCCGGCGTTCCGTTGGGCCAGGGTTTCGCCGACACAGACGATGGGCTCTAGCCCG
>NZ_PEGG01000034.1 GCF_002737765.1 Caulobacter sp. B11
GAAACTTTCTCACCCCCATCAATCAGACGCGCCAAATCCCCTCCCATACTCAATCCCACCTGACGGCACGGGAAGGGCGCTCGGCCGGCGACTGTAGCGGCTGTCAGGGGTGGTCGAGCGGGATCAGAGGGCGGGGGACGTAAACCCGCCTATCGGGGACAGGCCAAGGTCTCCGCCCGTCCGAAGGTTCGCTCCGGGTCCGCGGGACCATCGTGGCTTGCAGCCCCAGGGCTGGGTCCGGTGTCGAAGGGGAACAGCCCGGGTGGGGCAAAAGGCTGAACCAGGCCTGCGCGCCCCGGCCAGAGGGATAACGACCACGCGGAGCGTTCGTCTTCGTCGAAACGGTACTTCCAAACTCACAATCCGGGCGAGGCCCGGGCGCTCCGCAGCCCTTCCCATCCCCTTCGGCGACCCCGTCGCGCGAGGCGGCCGGCTCGTGTCTGGCCGTGATCCCTCCCGCCTTGACGCCGCGTCCGGGGCGGCCTCCCATGCCGGCCATGACCTGTCCCGGAGTTGTCCGATGAAGACCCGACTGCTGGCGGCCTGCGCCGTCCTGGCCCTGACGACCGCCGGCCTGACCCCCGCCGCCCAGGCCCAGACCGCGGCCCCGGCCGCCGCCGCTCCCACCGCCGCCGAGGCCAAGGCCTTTGTCGAGGGGGCCGAGGTCGCGCTGATGAAGATGGGCGAATATGCCGCCCGGGTGGCCTGGGTTCAGGCCACCTACATCACCGAAGACACCAACTGGCTCAACGCCAAGGCCGGGGCCGAGATCAACGAAATGTCGGTCCGCTACGCCAAGCAGGCGGCGGCCTTTGACAAGGTGTCGGTCGACCCGGCCACCCGGCGCAAGCTGATGCTGCTGAAGGCCGGCCTGGTGCTGCCGGCCCCGGGGCGCGACGGCGCGGCCCAGGAACTGGCCGATATCCAGGCGCGGCTGGGCACGCGCTATTCGACCGGCAAGGTGGTGCTGAACGGCGAGACCCTGACCCTGGACGACCTCGACGACCGGCTGCGCACGTCGCGCGACCCGGCCAAGACCAAGGCCATGTGGGAAGCCTGGCACGCGGTGGCCGCGCCGATGGCTCCCGACTACGCCAAGCTGGTCAAGCTGGCTCTCGGTCGAGCTGGGCTACAAGGACACCGGGGCCCTGTGGCGCTCGTGGTACGACATGGAGCCCGACGCCTTCGCGGCCAAGACCGACCAGCTGTGGGCCCAGGTGGCCCCGTTCTACAAGAACCTGCACTGCTATGTGCGCGGGCGGCTCAACGCCCAGTACGGCGACGCGGTCCAGCCCAGGACCGGGCCGATCCGCGCCGACCTGACCGGCAATATGTGGGGCCAGGCCTGGGGCAATATCTATGACATCGCCGCGCCCCAGGGCCTGCCCGGCCCCGGCTATGACCTGACCGCCTCGCTGCAGGCCAAGGGCTATGACGCCACCAGGATGATGAAGACCGGCGAGGGCTTCTACACCGCCATGGGCATGGCCCCGCTGCCGGAAACCTTCTGGTCGCGGTCGATGATCACCCGGCCGCGCGACCGCGAGGTGGTCTGTCACGCCTCGGCCTGGGACGTCGACAACGACCAGGACGTCCGGGTGAAGATGTGCACCCGGGTCAATGCCGATGATTTCTACACCGTGCACCACGAGCTGGGTCACAACGTCTACCAGCGGGCCTACGCCAAGCAGCCCTTCCTGTTCCGGGGCGGCGCCAATGACGGGTTCCATGAGGCGATCGGCGACTTCGTCGGCCTGTCGGCCCTGACCCCGACCTATCTCAAGCAGATCGGCGTGATCGACACCGTGCCCGGTCCCGAGGCCGACATCCCCTATCTGCTGAAGATGTCGATGGACAAGATCGCCTTCCTGCCGTTCGGCCTGCTGGTCGACAAGTGGCGCTGGCAGGTGTTTTCCGGCCAGGTCGACCCGGCCCACTACAACGAGGCCTGGTGGAAGCTGCGCACCCAGTACCAGGGCCTGACCCCGCCGGGGCCGCGTCCGGCCGACGCCTTCGATCCGGGCGCCAAGTTCCACGTCGCCGACTCGACGCCCTATACCCGCTACTTCCTGGCCCAGGTCTATCAGTTCCAGTTCTACCGCGCCGCCTGCCGCCAGGCCGGCTGGACAGGGCCGCTGAACCGCTGCTCGGTCTATGGCGACAAGGCCGTGGGCCAGAAGTTCGAGGCGATGATGGCCATGGGTCAGTCCAAGCCCTGGCCCGAGGCCCTGGAGGCCTTCACCGGCGAGAAGGATCTCGACGCCAGCGCCATCGCTGACTATTTCGCGCCGCTGAACCTGTGGCTGACCCAGCAGAACAAGGGCCAGCAGTGCGGCTGGTAGGCTGAAGGTCCGCTTAGCGACGGACGGGCCGCGAACGGCGATTCACGATCGCTGTTTGCGGCCTGTTCACCGTCTGGCGGCACAATGGGTCTTTCCTGCGAGGATCGACCCGTTGTTGCACGCTGCCTGGAAACGCCTGTCGGCCCGTCTCGGCGACCGGATCGGTCGCGCGATCGGCGACGAGCGCGGGGCCGTGGCCGTGCAGTTCGCCTTCCTGGCCCTGCCGATCGCTCTGCTCTGCTTTGGCCTGCTCGACATGAATCGGGTGGGCATTCAGCGTCGGCAGCTGCAGGACGCCCTGGATGCCTCGACCCTGATGGCCGCCCGGGCCAATGTCGCCACGGACGCGCAGATCGACGCCGTCGGCGACGCCGCCCTGGCGGCCGAGATCGCCGGACTTGGCATTACCGTTCCCGCAAGCGCCTCGACCTTCAAGAACGGTCCGGACAATACGGTCGTCGGGACGGCAAAGTCGGATCTGAAGCCGATCATCGCCAATCTCTGGACCAATGCCGATATCTCGGTGACGACCTTGACGACGGTCAAGCGGAGCCAGGACGCGCCGCTTGAAATGGTCATGGTGCTGGACACGACAGGCTCGATGGCCGGAGCCAAGCTGACGACGCTGAAAACCGCCGCGACGTCGCTGGTCGACAAGCTCACAGCTAGCGGAACCGCCAATGTGAAGATCGGCGTCGTGCCCTTCGGCCAATATGTCAATGTCGGTGTCGCCAACCGCAACGCCAGCTGGATCAGCGTCCCGGCCGACTATTCGACGACCACCACGACCAAGGGCGTTTGCACGACCGTCTCGACGAAGACCACCTGCCAGACCCAGACCTATGCCTGTACGAAATATACGGACGGCGTGCCCTATTCCTCGACCTGCAGTCGATCGATCAACTGCGTCACCAAGTCGATCACGCCGGTGACGACCTGCACGGCCGACAAGGTCACCACCAACACCTACAAGTTCTCTGGCTGCGTGGGCTCGCCCGCCTATCCCAAGAACGTCACCGATAGCGATCCGCTTCGTGTCTATCCCGGCTTCATGAACCTGACCTGCGCGACGACGCTAACGCCCCTGACAGGCACGGTCTCGACCGTGAAGGCGGCGATCACCGCGCTCACCGCCACGGGCGACACCTATATTCCTTCAGGCCTGGCTTGGGGCTTCAACATGCTGTCCTCGGCCCAGCCCCTGACGGACGCCGCCGCCTATGACCCCTCCGGCTTGAACCGCAAGCCGCGCAAGGCCCTGGTCCTGATGACGGACGGCGCCAACTCCAAGCTGATGAACGCCAGCAACGGGCGGCATGACGTCTCCCCCTCGCCCAAGCCCGACAGCCCGGCGACGGGCGCCAACACCTACACCGCCGAGCTGTGCGCCAACATCAAGGCGAAGAACATCGAGGTCTTCGCCGTGGCCTTCAATGTGACCGACACCGGGATCAAGTCCATTCTCAAGACCTGCGCCACCGACGACAGTCATTATTTCGACGCGACCGACACCGCCAAACTCCTGGAAGCGTTCCAGAACATCGCCGACGCCTTGAGTAACCTCTACATCGCGAAATAGGCCGCTATTCTATCGGTGGGAAGGGCAAGGTCGCGATCGACGACCGGGGGCGGAGACCCGGACCCGTTCAGGGCGCCCGGCCGCCACTCCAGGTCGCCGGCAAGTTTGCCGGCTGTTTACCAGTTTGGCCCAATCTCGGTGCTTCCTAGCAGGACCTACTCAGTGCTCCATTTCCGGAAATGCGCTTCGGCTGGCTTTTTCGAGCACATGCGCCGCGATCAGCGCGGGGCCGTGGCGGTGCAGTTCGCGTTTCTGGCCCTGCCGATCGCGATCCTGACCTTCGGCCTCGTCGATGTCAGCCGGATCAGCGTCCAGCGCCGCCAGCTGCAGGACGCGCTGGATGCGGCCACACTGATCGCGGCTCGCTCCACGGCGACGACAGACGCCCTTCTCGACGTCACGGGAGACGCCGCCCTGTCCGCCGAGATGACCGGCCTGGGCGTGACCCTGACCGCCGCCAATTCCACCTTCGCCGCCGGCTCGGGCAACAAGGTGATCGGCACGGTGTCGGTCAGCATGAAGCCGATCATCGCCGATCTATGGACCAAGGGCGACGTGATGGTCACCGCGACCTCCGAGGTCGTGCGCTCGGTCAACAAGCTGGAAGTGGCCCTGGTGCTCGACAACACCGGCTCGATGGACAGCAATCTGGGTTCCGGCGGGAAGAAGATCGACGCCCTGATCGACGCCTCCAAGTCGCTGGTCGACGTGCTCAGCGCCGCCGCCGCGCGGGCCTCCGACACCGATGCGGTGAAGATCGCCGTCGTGCCGTTCTCGATGACCGTGAACGTGGGCTCGACCTACCAGAACGCCAACTGGATCACGGGCATGCTGCCCACCGCCTACGGCGACGACATATTTGACTCCAACACTGAGCGGTTTGCCCTGCTCAACAAGATGAAGCTGAGCTGGAGCGGCTGTATTGAAAGTCGTCCCGATCCTTATGACATCAGCGACACGGCGCCGGCCAATTCAAACAAGGCGACAATGTTCGTGCCCTTTTTCGCGCCGGACGAGCCGGACGCCAACAAGGTGCCGTCGGGCAGCAACTGGTGGGGAACGACATACTATACGTCCCACAACAACTACATCACCGACGACGAGACGACCTCGAACAGCTGGTTTGTCCGTCAGGGGAATGTTGCGAAATACGACACCAGCAGTCTGACCAGCAGCGCCGACGACACTGACGGCGGGCCAAATGAGGGCTGCGGCATCACGGATGTGATGCGGCTGACCAATGTGCGCTCCAGCAGCAACTCAAACCTGGTCAAGGCCAAGCTCGACAAGATGGTGGCGACCGGCAACACCAATGTCGCCATGGGCGCCATGTGGGGCTGGCACGCGGTCTCGCCCAACGCCCCATTCGCCGACGGCCAGGCCTATGGGACCAAGAACGTCAGCAAGATCATGGTGCTGCTCACCGACGGCGACAACGTCATGAGCGAAAGCAACAACCCCAACGATTCGACCTATAGCGGCTATGGCTATGTCTGGCAGCGGCGCCTGAAGAACAGTTCGAACGTCGCCCTGGACGTGGGCTCCAGCGGCACGCAAAGGCGCGACGCGATGGACAGCCGCCAGTCCAAGGTCTGCACCAACGCCAAGGCCAAGGGCGTGATCATCTACTCGATCGGCGTGGGGGTCTCGAACCACTCCAGGGGCATCTTGCAGGCCTGCGCCACCAGCACCGACAAGTACTATGACGTCACCGATGCGGCGCAGCTGACCGAGGTGTTCAACACCATCGCGGGCTCGATCCAGAACCTGCATCGCCAAATAGCAAAGGCCCCGCCGATCGCCGGCGGGGCCTTCAGCCTGCCGCCCGGCAGACGGTTAGGCCAGCTTGATCTCGCGCAGACGCTGCTGGAGGAACTCATCGGCCGTGATCGAGTCCGGATAGCGGTCCGGATTTTCAGGCGTGATGCAGCCGGGCAGGGTCTTGATCTCGTAGTCCGACGCGAAATGCAGGAAGAACGGCGTCGAATAGCGCGCCACGCCCCGGCGCTCGGGCGGCGGGTTGACCACCCGGTGCACCGTCGACGGCAACACGTGATTGGTCAGCCGCTCCAGCATGTCGCCGATATTGATCACCAGGCAGCCTGGCGGCGGGTTGATCGGCAGCCACTGGCCGTCGCGGTCCAGGACTTCGAGCCCACCTTCTTCGGCGCCAAGCAGCAGGGTGATGGTGTTGATGTCGCCATGGGCCCCGGCCCGCACGCCGGTGGCGTCGGCCGCGATCGGCGGATAGTGCAGCAGGCGCAGGACGCTGTTGCCGTTCTCGACGGTCGGCTTGAAGAAGTCGCGGTCCAGTTTCAGATAGGTGGCGACGGCCTCCAGCACCTTGCCGCCCATGCCGTCCAGGGCGTTGTAGAGCCAGCTGACATCATGCTTGAAGGCCGGGATCTCGGCGGGCCAGACATTGTCGGCCATGGTGGCGCGGAAGCGGTGGCCGGGCGGCAGGTCGCGGCCCATGTGCCAGAATTCCTTGAGATCATGGTGGGTGGCGCCCTTGGCGGTCTCGACCCCGAACGGGATGTAGCCGCGGGCGCCGCCCTTGATCCCGGCATATTGTTTCTTCACCTCGACCGGCAGGGCGAAGAAGGCCTTGGTGTCGGAAATGGCCGCGTCGATGCGGTTCTGGTCCAGGTCATAGTCCGACAGCACCGCGAAGCCGTAGCGCTCGAATGATGCGCCCAGCGCCTGGGCGAAGCCGGTGAAATCCTTGGCGTACAGGGTATAGGACACCGGTTCGATAGCGGACGTGGACACAGCACAAGCCTCGGAAATTAGTAAGTTGGGCCTTACTACACCGGGAGCGGGTCGACGCGAAGGCTGTTCATCGCCGGGTCATGTCGCGTGTTGGAACTTGACCGTGGATCGAGCGTTATATGCCCGACATTTCTCGCAGAAGACCGGAACTCACCCATGACCTCCAAGACCGCCCTCATCGGCCTGTTGTTCGGCGCCGCCGCCCTGACGGCCTGCACCACCGTTGATCCCTATACCGGCATGCCGGTTCGCAACAACACCGGCACGGGCGCGCTCTCGGGCGCCGGGGTCGGCGCGGTGCTCGGCTATCTGACCAACACCAATTCCGGCGAGCAAGGCCGCAAGAACGCCCTGATCGGGGCCGGCATCGGCGCCCTGGCCGGCGGCGCGGTCGGCAACTATATGGACCGTCAGCAGGCTGACTTCCGCCGCAGCCTCGAAGGCTCGGGCGTGATGGTCCGCCGCAACGGCGACCAGATCGTCCTGGTCATGCCCAGCGACGTGACCTTCGCGGTCGACCGCTCCGACGTGCAGCCGCAGTTCACCCGCGTGCTCGACGACGTGGCGCGCACGCTTAACGCCTATCCCCAGACCACGATCGACGTGGTCGGCCACGCCGATTCCAGCGGTCCCGACGCCTATAATCAGACCCTTTCGGAACGCCGGGCCAGCGCCGTGGCCAGCTATCTGGTCGGCAACGGCCGGGTTCTGGGCGATCGCGTCTTCGTCGCCGGTCAGGGCGAGCGCCAGCCGATGGCCACCAACGACACCCCCGAGGGCCGCGCCCAGAATCGCCGCGTCGAGATCACCCTGCGTCCGGTGACCTAAGCCCGGCCAGCCCGCTTTAGACCGTCAGCCGCCGCTGTCCCCTCGCCGGGACGGCGGCGGTTTGCTGTCGGGATAACAGTCGCCGGGGGCCTGGCTAGTGATCGGTCGCGCGGGCCAGTTTCCAGCGGATCTTGGCGCCCTTCTCGGGGCGAACCTGGCTCTTGAGCACGATCTGGCCGGCACGCCGGGCCTGGCCGTGATCGAAATGGGCCGACGGGGCGATTTCGACATCGACCGCGTCGTTGCGCAGCCACCAGCCGACATTGGACGGCCCCTTGATCAGCACGCTCTTGCCGTCCCGCGCCAGGGAGGCTCGCGCCTCCGGGTGCAGGTGGAAGCGCACGGCGAACGGCAGGTAGCGACGCGGCCCGTCCGGATTGGCCGCCCCCAGCGGGATCAGGCTGTCCTCGCCACGCAGCTCGTCGGAGTCGATGTCGAGGAACAGGCGGCGGGCGTGGCTCAGCCCCAGCGCGCGCCAGCCGTCATGCACGATGTCCAGCCACACGCCGTTGGCGGCGTCATGGCGCTTGACCTCGACGCTGGTGGGGCCGTCGATCAGCCAGGGTCCCAGGGCCGCGGCCGCGAAGCCCGACAGCGGCCGTCCGGCCGAGCCGTCGCCGACCGACACGGTCGAGGCGGCGGGGTCAGGCGAAAGGCCTGGGCGCCGGTCGCTTCCGGGCTCCAGCCGCAGCTGGTGATCAGGCGATCCTTGCCGCAGATGATCTCGATGGCGGCCGGCTGGGCGCAGGCGGCGCGGCTCAGCACGCCGGTGGCCGGTCCGCCGGCGTCAGCCATCACCTGGATGCTGGCCCCCTGCATTTTCTGATAACCGGCATGCGGGCCGACATCGGCGGCCGGGGGCCGTTATCATCATGGGCCAGGGCGGCGGCGATGCGGCGCGGGCCGACGGCCTCTCCGCCCTGGAAGGCCGCCAGGCAACCATCGGCCAGGGTGAAGAACCGGGCGGCCGAGGACAGGCGGTCGATGGCGCGCGAAACGGACTCAGGCGTCGGCCGCCCGCGCTGCCCCAGGGCGTCGTCAAGGGTGAGCAGGTCGAACAACAGCTCCAGCCCCGCTTCGGGCGAACGGCTGGCATGGCCGCCGTCGGCCAGGACGATGGTGTCGATGGCGCTCTCGACGCGCTTGAGCCCGGCCTCGATCAGGCGATCCCCGGCCTTGCCGGCCAGCACCGCTCCGGCCACCGTGGCGACGACGGCTCGCTCCAGGAAGCGATCGGGCGCGTCATGAGCCATCAGTAGCTGCCGGGCCCCGCGCGCCAAGTCCAGGCTGAGGGCGGCGATCTCGGCGTCCGAGGCCTCGACCGCCAGGGTCCGGGCGGCGCAGGCCAGGTGGAAGGTGCGACGCTCCAGGCAGGCTCCGCTCCAGGAAAACAGGTTCCAGGTCCCGAACACCCGCCGCCAGTCGTGCAGCAGCCGCAGCGCGGTGCGCGGGGCGCTGGACCCGGCCGCCAGAAGGTCCGGCAGCCAGTCAAAGCGATGCAGGGACACGGCGAAGGCGTGCGAGGGGCTGGGCCGGTCGAACGGATCGCCCTCTTCGCCCAGGCGCAGGCTGCCGCCGTCGAGCACCATCAGGCCGGCCTGCAGCTGGCGGCCCCGCTCCAGGTCGGCGGGACGCGGATCATGGGGATTGGTCGCGAGACCCTCGGGGCGGGGATGGCTGATCAGGGCCCGGTGCGGCGGAGCGCCGAACCACTCACGATCAAGATGGCCCTGGGCGGCGGCCAGCAGGGCGCGGGGCAGCAAGCCGCCTGAACGGCGGGGGACTTCCGGGCCGGGCCTTTGGAAGGGGCGCCGCTCATGCCGGACCGTCAGCCGCCCTTCAGGGCGCGGATATTGCCGGCATAGGCCTCGGGCCCGCCCTTGAAAACCGCCGAACCGGCGACCAGGGCCGTGGCGCCGGCCGCGACGCAAAGCGGCGCGGTCGCCGGGGTCACGCCGCCGTCGACCTCGATGATGATGTCCAGGCCGGCCTTGTCGACCAGCCGGCGCAGGGCCTCGACCTTGCGCAGTTGGGCCTCGATGAAGCTCTGGCCGCCGAAGCCCGGATTGACCGACATGACCAGCAGCAGGTCGACGTCCTCGAGGATCCATTCGACATGGTCCAGGCCGGTCGAGGGGTTGAACACCACCCCGGCCTTGGCCCCCAGCTCGCGGATGCGCTTGAGCGAGCGATGCAGGTGCGGCCCGGCCTCGGGGTGGATGCTGATGATGTCGGCGCCCGCCGCGCGGAAGGCCTCAAGATAGGGGTCCGGGGCTGATCATCAGATGGACGTCGAACGGGATCTTGGCGTGCGGCCGGATGGCTTTGACGATGTCCGGGCCCAGGGTGATGTTGGGCACGAAATGGCCGTCCATTACGTCGACATGCACCCAGTCGGCGCCGGCCGCCTCGATGGCGGCGACCTCGGCGCCCAGCTTGGCGAAATCGGAGGCGAGGATGGACGGGGCGATGAGCGGTGCGACGGTCATGCCCTTGGCTTAACCGGGGTCGCGGCGTGGGACAAGCAAGCGCGTTGTCGCGCCGCCCGTCTTAGGCCTGTCTGATAAACCGCGCCGCGAAGAAGCCGTCCTGGCCGCCGTCCAGCTGATGGGGCAGCAGGCGCAGCGTGCCGCGCGCGGTCAGGCTGGCGGCCGGGGCCCCGGCCTCGCCCGAGGCGATCGGATCCAGGCGCATGTCCGGCCGGCGCGCGAGGAAGGCCTCGACCTGGGCCTCGCCCTCTTCGGGTTCAAGCGAGCAGACGCAATAGACCAGCCGGCCGCCGGGCTTGACGCGATCGGCGGCGGCGTCGAGCAGGCGGGCCTGCACCCCGGCCAGGCTGGCCACGTCGCCGGGCCGCGCGGCCCACAGCACGTCGGGGTGACGGCGGAAGGTGCCGGTGGCCGAGCAGGGGGCGTCGAGCAGCACCGCGTCGAAGGTGCGGGCGTCGTCCCAGTTGCCGGCGTCGGCGACCACGACCTCGGCGGTCAGGCCCATGCGGCGGAAATTGTCGGTCAGGCGCTCCAGCCGGGCGGCGGAGCGGTCGACGGCGGTGACGATCGCCCCGGCCGCGGCCAGTTGCAGGCTCTTGCCGCCGGGCGCGGCGCACAGGTCGACGGCGGTCTCGCCGGGCTGAACCTTGAGCAGGCGGGCGGGGATGGCGGCGGCGGCGTCCTGCACCCACCAGCCGCCTTCCTCGAAGCCCGGCCAGGCGGCGACATCGCCCTTGCGCGCCAGGCGCAACGTGCCGCTGGGCAGGATCTCGCCTTCCAGCCGCTGCGCCCAGGCCTGCGCCAGGGCCGGGTCCTTGAGCGACAGATCGGTGGCGGGTTCCTTGGCGATCTCCAGGGCCACCAGGCGGGCGGTCTCGGGACCCCAGGCGGCGGTCCAGCGGGTGAACAGCCAGGGCGGGGCCAGCTGTTCGGGGTCGTCGGACGGCGGGCCGTCGCGCAGCAGGCCGCGCAGCACGGCGTTGACCAGACCCTTGAACGGTCGGCTGGTCTTATTGACGCCGGTCATTTCCACGGTGGTGGCCACGGCCGCGAAGGCCGGGACGTCGAGATAGAAGGCCTGGACGGCGCCGAGCCGCAGCAGGTTGCGCACCCGCGGCGGCGGCTCCTTGGCTAGCTTACCCGACAGGGCGCGGTCGATCGGGCCCAGCCGGCGCAGGGCGGCCATGGCCAGGGCGCGGGCGAAGGCGCGCTCGCGCGGCTCCAGGAAGCGGAAACCGTGGGCCGAAGCGGCTTCGTCGAGGCCGCCGCGACGCGACAGGGCCGCGTCGATGAGGGTAAGCGCGGCTTCCCGGGCGGGCAGGCCGTCATTGATTTCCTGAGTCACCCCCCCGCCGTGCCTTGTGGCGGGGCGAAGCGCAAGAGGCTTGGATGATTTGACGCGGCCGCCGTGCTAGAAGAGGCCCATGTCCGAAATCGAAAACACCCCGCTTCCCGAGGCCCTGGGGGCCGCGCCCGACAAGGTCCTGACCCCCGCCGCCCGGCGCGCCCTGGAAGAAGCCGCCGCCCGCCGCGCCGCCGCCGAAGCCGTGGTCCTGGCCGACGAACAGGGCGGCCGCGACGGCCCCGAACCGACCCGCTTCGGCGACTGGGAGCGCAAGGGCGTGGCGGTGGATTTCTGAGGGCTGGGCTCGGCGCTCACGGTCGTGAACGGAGATCAGGCCGTCGCCCGGAACCGGACATCGCGAGGGTCGGGGATGGGTGGATTGCGGAAGTTGTATCACCAATAAGGTACAGCTTCGTCAGGACACTTTTTTCTGGAGACCGAACTTGCCGCTGATGCTCAGGCCACTCGCGCGTTATGTGGACTTCACGGGCCGGTCCAGGCGGGCCGAGTTTTGGCTGTTCTATCTACTGATCTTCTTGCTAACGACTTCATGTGTGGTCGGCGGAGTGATCATTGAGAGAACCACTCAGTTCCCCGGTAGTGAGATCGTCTTTCACGTTCTCAATCTGATTTATCTGGCCGTCACGATACCGTGGTTCGCAGTCATGGTTCGTAGGCTTCACGATGTCGAGAAGTCCGGATGGTAGTTGCTAGCTGCGTTTATCCCTTTCGGCGTTGTTGCGCTGATCATGTTCTGGGTTCGTGACGGGACGGTCGGCGACAATCGATATGGTCACGACCCGAAGGCAGACTCGGTGATCCAAGCAGTCCGAACTGAGGGCGAAGCTGGGGAATGAAGCAGCGGACACGCCTCCTATTAAGCATCGCCGCAATTCTGTTGGGCACATACCTCATTTGGCGCGGACCGTCGCTATATCGGCTCTTTCAAGATTGGCCGCTGATTGCTGCTTGCGCCCAAGATAACCGGAACTGCCCTTAGACGCCCTGCGCTTTCGCCGATGTCCTGAAAGCTGGCCCTCGGGAGGTCAGAGAAGGGGTCCGGTCCGGAAGTGATGACCGCGCCCGTAACTGGACATTGGCGGCCATGCCGGAAAACGGACAGGGCGAAGTTCGGCTAGGGGTGGAAATCGGACACGTCTCGGAAGCGATGAGACTTAGTTCTCGTCGGTTCGATCGTCGTAGACGTTCAAGCCGAAATCGATCCCCAATGATGCCATTTTCGCCATTAGCTCGGCGGTGAAGACCTCACCTGTGTCGCCGCCGGGATACCAGAAGACGTAGAAGCTCAGTGCCCCGCCAGTGCGCCTCAGCTCTGCAAAATGCTCATGGTGGACGGCGAGCCCGTCAGCGGTTCGTGAGAGGCACGCCGCAAGCTGGCCATCATCACCGTCTTCAACTCGGAACGTGCAGTAGCTTTGCGACCGCACGCCGCCGGTCCGAACGCCGTTGGGCGTCGTGCTCTCATCGCCGACCGTCCAGCTAACCTGCGCCTTCCAAGGTAGGCCAACCGCTAGTTCGTCAGCGTGCGCGGTTGGGTGCCTGATCTGAAAATTGACGGCATAGCTGAATGGCGTGGTCATGCGTCAAGGCTAAACCGGTACGGCCGCGGCGGGTAGTCTGCGATCCATAAAGCAGACGTCCCAGCCGTCCGACTTGGGTCGGAAGCGGAAATTGGTGCCTGCCCCGAGAGCGGACGCCCCGCGTCCCGCCCATCCTTAAATCTCTTGGAGGCAGCAGCGTGCCGGACTGTAGAGGTTGGTCAAGGACTGGCCTGCGGCCAGCCGCTCCGCGGCGACGCGACAGCGTCGTCCTTGAGCAACCTCTACAGTCCGGCGATCGTCTCGCCGTGAGATTTAAGGATGGCTCCCTTCGGCGCGAAGGTGGGCGGTGGGGCGCCACGCCAACTTAAAACCTCCCGTCATTCCCGCCACTTGGCCTGCCCTCGGGCCGGCAAGGCCGGTCCCGGGGGGGCGGGAAAGACGGTTGAATGGGGGGATGGGCTCCATTCCGTCCTGACCCGCGCCGAAAACACCGCGTCTTTCGTCGCCAAGGCTTCAAGCGCCGCCGGGATCGGCTAACCTCGGGTCTTTCCGCCCCCAGGAGGCCGCCCTCGTGTCGCGTCTGTTCGCCCGATTTAGCGCGGGTCTCGCCGCCGCCCTGCTGCTCATCGCCCCGCCGGCGATGGCCGCGCCGAAGGCCGCCAAGCAGCAAGCCACCCTCACCGCCGGCGCGGTCGCCTC
>NZ_PEGG01000035.1 GCF_002737765.1 Caulobacter sp. B11
TCTGTTGTCGCAATCGGATGCCTCGCGTCCTAGCCCCTCGTAGGCTGCAGCGTGCGGCATCTCAGACGCCCAGCCATTGCAGGCCGCCGGGCAGCGGATCGACCGCGAAGTCCACCTGCAGAACCCGACGATGCGCGGGAACAGCCGCCGCCTCCGACGCATGCAGGATCGGCGTCGAATAGAGCCAGGCGTCACCCGCTGCGGCCAGGCAGGCGACCACGCCGCATTCCCTGACCACGGCGGGCACGTCGTGCTCGGCGATCCTCCCTCGTGTGTGCGAGCCAGGCGCAATGAGGAGTGGCGCATTCGTCTCCGGAACGGGATCGAGATGAAGTCGCAGCGTGATCATCCGCGCCAGAACCTCGAAGGGTGGCGCGACGTGCAACGCGCCATGCTTTCGGCTCCAGGGTCCAAACCCGGCGACCTCGATGCGGTTCTCAACCGCGATGACGCGGTCCTGATGCCAGGCCAGCGACCAGTTGGTCGAAGGGGTCTTGTCGAAGAGGATGGCGCGCACAGCTTGCGGCGGCCCCTTCATCTTGCGGGCGGCGAGCTTGCCGACAGCGCCGTTCGGTTCAAGGAAGGGGCGCAACGCCTCCACCCCGAAGAGCCTGATCCCGGCTTGATCCGCCGGTTGGTCGGATAGGGCGTCGGCGATCATTTTCATCGCGTCGGGGGCTATCGCCGACTTGGCCAGTTCCGCGCCGTCCAGGTCTAGGCTGAGGCGTTCAAGGCGCGTGACGGTCGCTGGCTGAATGGTCATGTTGGTCGAAAGCGGACGCTTTGCGTCACAGCCAGTCCTTCATCTCTTGGAGGCAGCAGCGTGCCGGTCTGGACAGGTCAGTCAAGGCTCGCCTCTGGCGACCGCTTCGCGGCGACGCGAAGCGTCGGCCTTGAGTGACCTGTCCAGACCGGCGATCGTCTCGCCGTGAGATGAAGGGTTGGCTCCCTTCGGCGCGAAGGTTTTTCAACAAAACCAACAACTCTTGTCATCCCGGGCGGCGCAGCCGACCCGGGACCCAGGGGCCTGCGCATTGCGGTTCCCCCTGGGTCCCGGCGCTCCGCTTCGCTACGGCCGGGATGACAAGCGTTTTGGAAGCGGATAAGTCGCCCCCTAGCCCAGCCCCGGCGTCGAATAGCGCGCGCCCTGCCGCAAGGCGCCGTTGGCCAGCAGATAGACCACCCCGGCCAGCAGCACCGCGCTGGTCGCCACGCTGGCTTCCGGGCCAAAGGCCCCGCCGGTCAGCCACCAGGCCGCATTGGCGTTGGGGGCCAGGTCGACCACCAGGCTCTGCACGGCCACCTTGGCGCCGCTGACGTCCAGACCAAAGCCGACGCCCAGCAGGGTGTTCCACGCCGTGTGCCAGGCGCAGACGCCCCACAGCGAGCCTTCCTTGATCGCATAGAGACTGATCAGAACCGAGAACAGCAGCAGGTTGCCCAGGGCCAGGGCCAGTTCCAGCGACGGCTTGATATTGCCGGCGTGCAGCACCGCGAAGACCACGGCGTTGACGATGATCGCCGCCACCAGCCCGTGCCGCGAGGCGACCAGTTGCAGCAGCCAGCCGCGCAGCATCAGCTCCTCGGTCGCGCCCTGAACCATGAAGCCCGCGAACAGGCAGAGGATCGGCAGGAACAGGATCGGGCTGGGGGCGCTCCAGACGCCGATCCCCTCGATGTGATAGCCGCCCAGGGCCCAGGCCAGGCCGATGGAGGCGATCAGAAAGCCGGCCCCGGTCAACAGGCCTCGACCATAGCGGACCAGGGCCTGGCCGTTCAGGCCCAGGGCGGCGGGGGATCGCCGCTCGAACAGCCCGACCCAGGCCAGGATCAGCAGGGCCGTGACCCCGAAGCCCAGAAGCTGGATGGTCAGCGGCGCCCACTGGGTGTTGAGATCGGCCTGGTGGAAGCCCATCGGCTTGAGCACGCCGAAGATGGTCGCCAGCTGTCCGGCGATGAAGAACACCACCATCAGCACAATGGCGGCCGCCGTCCAGGTCCGGCGATGCCGCATGGTGCGCGGCGCATAGAGTTCGACTTTGTTCATGATGAAAAATAAAGGCGACGCAGCGCCTTACCATTCTGTAATGTTGAGGGGATCTAAACTGGATAGACAACAATTCAAGGAGGTTCTGTACTTAAATAAAAGTCACAATGACTTTTCCAGATCCTCCCCCAGAGGGGAGGTGTCGGCGAAGCCGACGGAGGGGGAAGTTTAGCAACCGCCCCGCGACTGCCCCCTCCGGCCCTCCGGGCCACCTCCCCCTCTGGGGGAGGATCTGCGCCCCCTCGCCTTCCCGCCACGTAAGCCTTGCCGTCCGGCGCCTTTGGGCTAGGCTCAACAGAACAATGATAACCTGGGGAGTGAGACCATGACGCCGCCCGATGGCGCGTCGCCCGCGCGCGACGCTGAATCCGTTCCCTCGCAGGCCGCTCCGTTCAAGCCCCTGCCCATGAAGGGTCCTGACATCACGGTCGACCGCCGGGCCGACGGCAGCGTGGTCATCACCTCCAACCACCCGCCCGGCGAGGGTCCCCATTCGATCGCCCACCTGCTGGCCCAGCGCGCCGCGGCCCATCCCGACCGGCCCTATCTGAAGCAGCGCGAGCCCGGTCACGGCCCGTGGCGCGCGATCACCTACGGCCAGGCCCAGCGCGCGGTCGAGGGCATAGCCCAATGGCTGCTGGACCGGGGCGTGACGGCGGCCGACAGCGTGATGATCCTGTCGGGCAACTCGATCGAGCACGCCCTGATGACCCTGGGGGCCTATGCCGCCGGCGTACCCGCCGCCCCGGTCAGCCCCGCCTACAGCCTGATGTCCACCGACCACGCCAAGCTCAAGCACTGCTTCGCCACGGTCGCCCCCAAGGTAGTCTTCGCCCAGTCCGGCGCGATGTTCGACAAGGCCCTGGCCGTGCTCAAGGCCCTGGACCCCGACCTGGTCGTGATCACAGCCGACGGCGTGGGCGACGGGGCCTTCGCCTTCGACGCCGTCGCCGCCACCGTGCCGACCGCCGCCGTGGCCGCCGCCTTGGAGACGGTGGGACCGCCGACCGTGGCCAAGTACCTGTTCACCTCGGGCTCGACCGGCCTGCCCAAGGGCGTGCCCCAGACCCATGCCATGATGGCCGGGGTGATCGCCGGCCAGGAAGGGCTGCGCGACGAGCCGCGCGCCGACGACGCGCCCGACAGCCTGGAATGGATGCCCTGGAGCCACATCTCGGCCGGCAATATCGGCTTCAACGCCGTGATCTGGAGCGGCGGCACCCTGTGGATCGACGAGGGCAAGCCCCTGCCGGGGATGTTCGAGACGACGATCAAGAACCTCTACGAGGTCTCGCCGATCGTGTTCGGCTCGGCCCCGATCGCCTTCTCGATGCTGGCCGGGGCCATGGAGCAGGACCCGACCCTGCGGGCCTCGTTCTTCAGGAACCTGCGCTACATGGCCTATGGCGGGGCCACCCTGTCCAACGACGTCTATGAGCGCATCCAGGCCCTGGCGGTGGCGGAAACCGGCCACCGCGTGCCCCTGACCACCATGTACGGCGCCACCGAGACTCAAGGCATCACCGTCACCCACTGGATCACCGAACGGGTCGGGCTGATCGGCCTGCCCCTGCCGGGCGTCGCCCTGAAGCTGACCCCCAACGGCAGCAAGTACGAGGTGCGGGTCAAGGGCCCGACGGTGGCCGGCGGCTATCACAAGGATCCGGAAAAGACCGCCGCCGCCTTCGACGAGGAAGGCTTCTACAAGCTGGGCGACGCGGCCCGCTTCGTCGATCCGGAGGATCCGGCCAAGGGGCCTGGTATTCGACGGCCGGGTGACCGAGGATTTCAAGCTCGACAGCGGGACCTGGGTCAGCGTCGGGTGCTGCGCCCCGACCTGGTGGCCGCCTGCAGCCCTATATCCACGACGCGGTGATCTGCGGCCAGGACAAGCCGATGATTCGGGCCCTGGTCTGGCCGTCGCCGGCCGCCATCGCGGCCCTGGCCGCCGATCCGGGTCCGGGGGCGCCGCTGGACAAGCTGACGGCGATCGGTGCGCGAGCGGATCGCGGCGTTCAACGCCGGGGCCGGCGCTCGTCGCGCCGCGTCGGCCGGTGACGATCCTGACCGAGCCGCCCTCGATCGACGCCGGCGAGATCACCGACAAGGGCTAATGTCAACCAGCGCGCCGTGCTGGAGCGCTCGCGCCGCCCTGGTCGAGGCCCTCTACGCCGCCACGCCGGGTCGAGGGCGTGATTCGTCATCTAGACAGGCGCGCCCGACGGCCGGGCCAGAACACGGCCAGGTTCGGATTCGCGGAGGCGCCGATCATCTCGTATCGGAGCCTCCGGAATAGTTCTAAACTACCCCCTTTGGTTGTGGAGGACGCCTGCCGTGATGTCTTTGATTGTTCCGTTGGTTCTGGTGGTGCTGGCGCTGTTCCTGGCGGTCAACGTCATCAAGATCGTGCCCCAGGGCCGCGAGTTCACCGTCGAGCGGTTCGGCCGCATATACCCGCACCCTCAAGCCCGGCATCAGCCTGCTGACCCCGTTCGTCGAGGCGGTCGGCCGTCGGGTCAACATTGATGGAGCAGGTGCTCGACGTTCCCCAGCAGGAGGTCATCACAAGGACAACGTCTCGGTGAAGGTCGACGCCATCGTCTTCATCCAGGTGATGGAGGCCTCGCAGGCCGCCTATCGCGTCGACAACCTGATGTACGCCATCACCCAGCTGACCCAGACCAACCTGCGCACCGTGGTCGGCTCGATGGAGCTGGACGAGGTGCTCAGCCAGCGCGACCTGATCAATACCCGCCTGCTGGCCACCATCGACCACGCCACCAATCCCTGGGGCGTCAAGATCGCCCGCATCGAGATCAAGGATCTCACCCCGCCCTCGGACATCACCAACGCCATGGCCCGCCAGATGAAGGCCGAGCGTGAGCGGCGGGCGGTGATCACCGAGGCCGAGGGCGAGAAGCAGGCCCAGATCGCCCGGGCCGAGGGCTCGAAACAGGCGGCGATCCTGCAGGCCGAGGGCCGCCGCGAAGCCGCCTTCCGCGACGCCGAGGCCCGCGAGCGCGAAGCCGAGGCCGAGGCCAAGGCGACGGCCTTCGTCTCCGAGGCCATCGCCAAGGGCGACGTCAACGCCATCAACTACTTCATCGCCCAGAAATATGTCGAAGCCTTTGGCGAGCTGGCCCGCTCGCCCAACGCCAAGACCGTGATCGTGCCCGCCGACTTCGCCGGCCTGACCGGTACGGTCGCGGGGGTGGCCGAACTGGTCAAGACCCTGGGCGGCAAGGATGTGGCGATCGCCGCCGGTCCCGCCGTCCCGCCCAGCCCGCGCCGGGGCGCTTGAGACCATGGACGCGATGACGGTGTTTCACGCCGCCCACCCCTTCTGGGTCTGGCTGGCGGTGGCCGCGATCATCCTGGCGGTCGAGGTCGGCACCGGCAGTGGCTGGCTGCTGTGGCCGGCGGCCAGCGCCGGGGCCGTGGGTCTGGTCAGCCTGGTCGCGCCGCTGGGCCTGCCGGTCGAGGTCGCCCTGTTCGCGGTGCTGACCATCGCCACCACCATCCTGGGCCGGCGCTATCTGCGTCCGGCCTCGGCCAGCGACGGGCCCGACCTCAACGACCCGATGCTGCGCCTGATCGGCCACGAGGGCGAGGTCCTGACCGGCTTCGTCCACGGCCACGGCCGGGTGTTCATCGACGGCAAGGACTGGGCCGCCGTCACGCGGGACGGCGCCAGCCCGGCCGCGGGCCAGCGCGTGCGGGTCACCGCCGTCGAGGGCGCGGTGCTGACCGTTCGGGCCGCCCCGTCAGGCGGCTAGACCTTGATCCGGTATCCGGTCCTGAACACCCACCACACGGCGGCCAGGCACAGGGCCATGAAGCCCAGGGTCGCGGCGAAGCTGATCCCCACGGCGACGTCGGACACGCCGTAGAAGCTCCAGCGGAAGCCGCTGACCAGATAGACCACCGGGTTGAACAGGGTGATCTTCTGCCAGATCGGCGGCAGCATGCTGATCGAATAGAAGCTGCCGCCCAGGAAGGTCAGGGGCGTGACGATCAGCGACGGCACGATCTGCAGCTTCTGGAAGTCGTCGGCCCAGATCCCGATCAGGAAGCCGAACAGGCTGAAGGTCACCGCCGTCAGCACCAGGAAGGCCAGCATCCAGACCGGGTGGGCGATCTCGAACGGCACGAACAGCCGCGCCGTGGCTAGGATCAGCAGGCCCAGCAGCACCGACTTGGTGGTCGCCGCCCCGACATAGCCGATCACCGTCTCGACCCACGAGACCGGGGCCGAGAGCAGCTCATAGATCGTCCCGGCCCATTTGGGCATGTAGATGCCGAACGAGGCGTTGGAGATGCTCTCGCTGAGCAGGGACAGCATGACCAGGCCCGGCACGATGAAGGCCCCGTAGCTGACCCCGTCGATCGAGGCCATGCGCGAGCCGATCGCCGAGCCGAACACCACGAAATAGAGCGAGGTCGACAGCACCGGCGAGATCACGCTCTGGGCCAGGGTGCGGAACCAGCGGGCCATTTCGAAGCGGTAGATCGCCTGGATGGCGTGAACGTTCAGCGAGAGGCTCATTTGCGGTCACTCACCAGGCTGACGAAGATTTCTTCCAGCGAGCTCTGGCTGGTGTGCAGGTCCTTGAAGTCGACGCCCTGTTCGCCCAGCCGCCGCAGCAGGCCGGCGATGCCGGTCTCCTCGGCCTGGGCGTCGAAGGTATAGACCAGCTCGTGGCCGTCGGCGGCCAGCGCCAGGGCGTAGTCCGCCAGCTGCGGCGGCACGGCGGTCAGGGGCGTCTGCAGCTGCAGGGTCAGCTGCTTCTTGCCCAGCTTGCGCATCAGGGCGTCCTTGTCCTCGACCAGGATGATCTCGCCCTTGCTGATCACCCCGATCCGGTCGGCCATCTCCTCGGCCTCCTCGATATAGTGGGTGGTCAGGATGATGGTGACGCCGCTGGCCCGCAGGCCGCGCACCATCTGCCACATGTCGCGGCGCAGCTCGACATCGACCCCGGCCGAGGGCTCGTCGAGGAACAGGATGGTCGGCTCGTGGCTCAGGGCCTTGGCGATCATCACGCGGCGCTTCATGCCGCCCGACAGCGCCATGATCTTGCTGTCCTTCTTGTCCCACAGCGACAGGTCGCGCAGCACCTTCTCGATGTGGGCGTCGTTGCGGGGCTTGCCGAACAGGCCGCGGCTGAAGCTGACGGTGGCCCAGACGGTCTCGAAGGCGTCGGTGTTCAGTTCCTGCGGCACCAGGCCGATCTTGGTGCGGGCGGCGCGATAGTCCTTCACCACGTCATGGCCGTCGGCCAGGACCGTCCCCGTCGACGGATTGACGATGCCGCAGATGGTGCTGATCAGCGTGGTCTTGCCGGCCCCGTTGGGGCCCAGAAGGGCGAAGATCTCGCCCCGACGAATCTCGAGGTCCACGCCCTTGAGGGCCTGGAATCCCGAGGCATAGGTCTTGGACAGACCGGATACGGCGATGATTGGCGACATGGAGCCCCTGGCTTCGACCGGCGGCGCCGCGAGCGCGACCGTCGCAGCCAAATGGGCCCGCCGAGGTGGCGTGGCTAGGGCCGATCGTCCCCAGGTCGAAACTTTATCGCGGAGCCCCTTCGGTCACCCCGCCGGCAGCGGCGGCAGATCCAGCCGCCGCGCCTGGGCCATCTGGCCATAGAGCGCGATGATCGACCGGTGGCGCGGCAGGTCGCCGGCGGCCTCGACGGCCTCGTGCAAGGCGATCAGACCGCGTCGCAGCGTGGCGTTGGCCGCATCGAGCGCGGGGATCGACAGGTCCTCGGCCGCGGTGTCGGCGACCGCCAGCAGATCCGGCCCATAGGTCGCGGCGGCGTCCCTGAGCAGGGCGGCGATGGCTGCGTTCTCCCAGACCCGCGACTGCGAGCCGCGCTCGGCCTCCTGCGCCGCCAGCAACGACAACAGGGCGATCACCGCGACCTTGCCGGTCATGAAATCGCCCTGGCTTTCCACCGGGGCCGGGATGGCGAGGCTGAGGAAGTTGCCTCTCAGGATGTCGGACAGGGCGGGAGTCATCAGAACGCCTCCAGGGCGGCCAGCCGGTCGGCCAGGATCAGGTCGTGGCGACGGGCGGTGTACCAGCCCGAGATCGCCAGGACGGGGTCGGTGAAACCGCCGTCGCGATAGGCCTTGGCCGCCGAGGTCCAGATCGCCTGGCCCTTGACGGCGTTGAACAGCGACCACCAGGCCAGGGCGGCCGGATCGACGGTCAGGCCGCTGGCCGCTTCCCAGGTCGCGAGGGCCTGGTCGGGCGCGATCATGCCGCCCACCCGGGTGTCGTCGAAGTGGTTCCACAGCGGATCGCAGGCCCAGCCGAGGTCTTCCAGCGGATCGCCCAGATGGGCCATCTCCCAGTCGAGGATCGCCAGGATCGCCCCCTGACCATCGTGCATGAAGTTGCCGGTCCGATAGTCGCCATGGACGATGCTGATCCGCTGGGCCGGCGGCGGCGGATTGCGCCGCAGGTGGCGGATCGCGGCCCTGACGATCGGCTGCGGATGAAGCTCGTCGGCCTCGATCACGTCCGACCAGTGATCCAGGGCCACGCGCCAGCAGTCGTCGAGGGCCGGCTCCGGAGCCGCCTCGCGAAACGGCGTGCCCTCATGGTTCAGCGCCGCCAGACGTCCCAGGGTCGCGAAGAACTGCTCGCCCAGGGCCTGGGCGTGATCGCCATAGGGAAGGACCACGAACGGCGAAGGCACCACGCCGCCGTCGACGCGCTCCATCAGGAAGAACGGGCGCTCCAGCGCCGAGTCGCCCTCCTCCAGCGCGATGGCCTCGGGAACCGGCACATGGCCATGGACCGTCTTGAAGGCCAGGAACTCCAGCCGTCGGTCGGTCTCCAGCAGGCCGCCCGGCGGGTCGCGCCGCAGGATCAGGCCACGGCTGCGACCGTCGACCAGAGCGTCGAAACGATAGGTCTCGCGGCTGGCGCCGCCGGGAATGCGGGCGAGGTTGGCGACGGTGGTCGGCGCGCCCCACAGCTCGGTCAGATAGGTTTCCAGTCCCTGCTGCAGGCTCACGGCGCGACATCCAGAATGCCGGTGAAGCCCGAGGGAGCGTGCGGCCCGAGAACCAGTTGCTCAAGCACACCGCGTCCAACCCGCACCCGACCTGACGCGTCGGTCCATCTGACTTTTGAGAGGGCCTGGACGTGCAGGTGATGCGGCATGGCGCGGTTCATCGTCGCCAGGTCGAAATCCTCGCGCTCGACCGACAGAGGCCCGTGGTTGAGACCATGGCCCCATTTGGGGTGGCCATAGCCCAGGCCCAGCATGAAGAACTCGGCGCGCGGCTCGATCAGCATCGAGCCCCCGCCCTCAAGGGTCAGCACCGCTCGGGCGGCGTTGCGCGACCCTGATCGCCAGTCGATCGCGCAGGCCGCGCCCTCGAAGTCGCTCGCGCCGTCGCGACCGGCGCCCAGCGGCGACCAGACCGCCCGCCGGTTCCAGGCCCGTCCAAGCTCGTCATCATTGGAGTGGAAGAACAGATCGCCATCCTCGAAGGCGCAGGGCGACCACAGCCAGAAGAACTGCGGCGCGACAGCCGGGGCCATCTCCTGCGGGTCGCGCGCGCCGATCGGGCGCACGCCCCAGGACCGGTCGCGCGTGCCGACGAATCCGTCGAGATCATGCCGAACGCCGTCGACCTCGATCCAGCCGGTATAGCGGCCGTTCTGGGTCAGGCGGGTATAGTCGAGCAGGGTGCGCGGACCGATGCGGCGGGTAAAGCGCGGCTCCTCGATCGGGAAGGACCGCCCCTCGAACAGCAGTTCGGCCCGGATGCCCTGGTCAGGCGCCTCGACCTTGATCCGAAGGCTTTGCAGCGGCTCGACCACCTCGATGCTGATCGGGCCGGCCGAGGTGTCCATCCGCTCCATGTCCAGCCAGCGGCTGGCATGGAGATTGATCTGGCGGCCGTCCTTCATCCAGCAGAACGACGCATCGGCGATGTTCAGGTGGGGATAGACCCCGAAGGCCGCCGCGAAGAAGGCGTCGTCGTCGCCCTCGGGCCGGTAGCCGTTGAAGAAGTATCGATCATAGAAATTTCGGTCGGTGCCG
>NZ_PEGG01000036.1 GCF_002737765.1 Caulobacter sp. B11
TCACCAGCGGACGCACCGCCTCGACATCCTCGCCGTCCGGCTGGTTGGCCAGGAACTCCGAGCCCAGATTGCTGGTCATGATGATCAGGGTGTTGCGGAAGTCGACCGTGCGACCCTGGCCGTCGGTCAGGCGACCGTCGTCGAGCACCTGCAGCAGCACGTTGAACACGTCGGGGTGCGCCTTCTCGACCTCGTCGAACAGGATCACCTGATAGGGCCGACGCCGCACGGCCTCGGTCAGGGCGCCGCCCTCGTCATAGCCGACATAGCCCGGAGGGGCCCCGATCAGGCGGCTGACCGAGTGCTTTTCCATGTACTCGCTCATGTCCATCCGGGTGATGGCGGCCTCGTCGGCGAACATGAACGCGGCCAGGGCCTTGGTCAGCTCGGTCTTGCCCACGCCCGTCGGGCCCAGGAACAGGAAGCTGCCGATCGGCTTGGACGGATCGTGCAGGCCGGCCCGGGCCCGGCGCACCGCGTCGGACACCGCTTCCAGGGCCTCGTCCTGGCCGACCACGCGGCCGCGCAGGACGTTTTCCATCTGCAGGAGCTTCTCGCGCTCGCCTTCCAGCATCTTCTCGACGGGCACCCCGGTCCAGCGGCTGACCACGGCGGCGATCTGTTCGGCGTCGACCACTTCGGGCGTCAGGGGCTTGGCGCTGGTGGCGGTCTCGCCGCCCTCGGCCTCGGCCAGACGTCGTTCCAGGGCGGGGATCTCGCCGTACTGGATCTGGCCGGCCCGGGCGAAGTCGCCGGCCCGCTGGGCGGCGGCCAAGTCGGCGCGCAGGCGGTCCAGGGCCTCGCGGGCCTGGGCGGCGCCGCCGACCTTGTCCTTCTCCGCCTTCCAGCGGGAAGTCATGGCGTCGGACTGGCCCTGCAGCTCGTCGATTTCATCTTCAAGCTTTTCCAGGCGCTGCCTGGAGGCGGAGTCGGTTTCCTTGGACAGGGCCTCGCGCTCGATCTTCAGCTGCACCAGGCGACGGTCGATCTCGTCGAGCTCCTCGGGCTTGGAATCGATGGCCATGCGCACGCGGCTGGACGCCTCGTCGATCAGGTCGATCGCCTTGTCGGGCAGGAAGCGGTCGGCGATGTAGCGATTGCTGAGCGTGGCGGCGGCGACGATGGCGGAGTCGCTGATGCGCACGCCGTGGTGCACCTCGTACTTCTCCTTCAGGCCGCGCAGGATCGAGATGGTGTCCTCGACCGTCGGTTCACTGACGAACACCGGCTGGAACCGGCGGGCCAGGGCCGCGTCCTTCTCGACGTGCTTGCGGTACTCGTCCAGGGTCGTGGCCCCGACGCAGTGCAGCTCGCCGCGCGCCAGGGCGGGCTTGAGCAGGTTGGAGGCGTCCATCGCCCCGTCGCCCTTGCCGGCCCCGACCAGGGTGTGCATCTCGTCGATGAACAGGATGATCGAGCCCTCGGCGGCGGTGACCTCGCCGAGCACGGCCTTCAGCCGCTCCTCGAACTCGCCGCGATATTTCGCGCCGGCGATCAGGCTGCCCATGTCGAGCGAATAGAGCTTCTTGTCCTTCAGGCTTTCGGGCACGTCGCCCTCGACGATTCGCTGGGCCAGGCCCTCGACGATGGCGGTCTTGCCCACGCCCGGCTCGCCGATCAGGACGGGATTGTTCTTGGTGCGGCGGCTGAGCACCTGGATGGTGCGGCGGATTTCCTCGTCGCGGCCGATCACCGGGTCGATCTTGCCGTCGCGGGCCGCCTGGGTCAGGTCGCGGGCATAGCGCTTGAGGGCGTCATAGCCTTCCTCGGCGCTGGCGCTGTCGGCGGTGCGGCCCTTGCGGACGGCGGCGGCGGCGGCCTCCAGGCTCTGAGCCGAGACCCCGGCGTCCTTGAGGATCTTGGCCCCGTCGCCGCCTTCCTTGGCGATGGCGATCAGCAGGCGCTCGGTGGTGACGAAGGCGTCGCCGGCCGCCTTGGCGCCGGCCTCGGCGGCCTCGAACACCCGGGCGGTGTCGGGCTTCATGTAGAGCTGGCCGCCGGCTCCGTCGACGCGGGCCGTCTTGGCCAGCAGCGCGTCGGTGGCGGCGTCGGCGGCGTCGGGACGGCCGCCCGCCCCCTGGATCAGGTTGCGCGACAACCCGTCCTTCTCCTCGAGCAGCACCTTGAGCAGGTGCTCGGGACCCAGCTGCTGATGGCCTCGCGCCAGAGCCAGGCTCTGGGCGGACTGAACGGCTTGCTTGGCGCGGTCGGTATAGAGATCGATCTTCATGGGGTCCCCTTTTAGGCGGCTCGGGACGGGTCGCCTTGATCAAGCACAACCCGGCCCAGCGGATGTAGTGTGGCTAGTATGCAACACAAAGTCCCCCTGCCGAGGTTACGGGGCGGGGACCGGGATCAAGGGCGCGGACATCAGATCCTCGAGAAACAGGCTGGCCAGGGCCGCGCGCGAGTTCACCCCCGCCTTTTCATACACCCGCGCCAGCTGGGCGCGAACCGTGCCGGTCGCCGAGCCGCGCAGGACGGCGATCTCGGCCACGTCGAATCCCTTTCAGGGCGAAGACCGCCACGTCGGCCTCGGCCGGGGTCAGTCGCCAGTCGCGGAAGCGCTGGGCGGCCACCGCGCTGAGGGCGCCGGCCGCCACGGCCAGCGCCGCCTGCCGGCGTCGGCCCTCGGTCCACATCCGGCGGACCTGCAGCGCCCCGACCGCCACCCCGGCCAGCAGGGCCAGGGCGATCAGCGCCTCGATGACGATATGCGGACTGGGTCCGGCGTTGCGGATATCGGCGAGAGCGTCGCCGATGAAGAACACCGCGGCCATGGCCTGAACGGCGACGACGACGGAGACCGCCGTGGCCAGGCGGTCTCCCAGGGCAGGACGGGACGCGGGCGCGACGCGACTTGGCCATCAGGTCTCCTTGGTCTTGCCCTTCCCGCCTATCATCGCCGAGACGATCTGACGACCGCTGCGGCGGGTCTCGAACGCGACACCGAGCAGATGCAGGGCCGCCAGGGCCAGCAGCAGGTTGGCCGCGATCTCGTGGACCTCCTCGACGAGCTCGCCGCCCTCGCCCTCGCCTTCGGCTTCACCTTCACCCTCGCCGGCCTCTTCGTCCGCCTCGGTCATGGCCGTCGCCACGGCGGCGGGGCCGTTCGCCGCCCTCGGCGTCAACCTTCGGGGGAAAGCCCGTCATGGTCACCCCGGTGGCTATCACCACCGCCAGGCGGCCCACAGGGCATAGGCCATCAGGGCGCCGAGGGGATTGTGCGACCGGTGATGGACATGGCGGCCGGCCAGGATGTCGCGCACATGGTCGAGGGCGCGGCGCGGACTGGGCGGAAAGGACGCGAACCGCGCCTCCACCGGACCGATGATCCCCCAGACCAGGCGCAGGGCGAGCAGGCCGGCGACGGCCAGGCCGATCCAGACATGGATCTGCGATCCGCCTTCGGTGATCAGGCCATTGGCGACCACCGCCGCCGCGATTCCCCAGTGGGTGATCCGCACCAGGGGATCCCAGCGCCGCACCGCGGGCACGGCGCCGGTCATTCGCGGTCTCCCCGCCCCTTGCGGGCCTCGACCTTGAGCACCTTGCCGGTGCGGGCCTCGGCCAGGATCTCCAGTCGCGCCTGGTCCTTGACGGCCTTGATCTCCAGCCGACCATGCTCGGTCTCGAACTCGGTCAGACGATAGCCCTCGGCGGCGAGGCTGGCCTGGGCCCGGGCCCTGTCCGGCCCGATCACATCGCCGAGGCGGGGCTGGGCCAGGACGGGTTGGGCAAGGGCCAGAAGGGGAAGGGCGACAAACAGACTGCGCATGGGAACCTCCATCATGTTGCGACGGGGTTCAGGAACAGGGGGGAAGCGGTCGCGACCATTGACCGGTCGCTTACGGCGCGGCGGATAAGCGCCTGCTTACGGTCACCAGCCCCGGCTGCTCAGATAGGCTTCGAGCGCCGCGATACGGACGCTGTCCGAAGGGTGGGTCGACAGGAACTGCGGCGCGCCCGAATCCCCCTGGACCTGCATCATCCGCCACAGGGCGACGGCTTCGCGCGGCCGATAGCCGGCCCGCCGCATGTAGTCGACGCCCAGGCGGTCGGCCTCCAGCTCGTGCTGGCGCGAGAACGGCAACAGGAAGGCCAACCGGCTGGCGTCGTCGCCATAGGCCTTCAGACCGCGACCCAGCTGACTGGACTCTCCAGCCGCCGCCTCGGCCCCGGCCAGCAGCACCCGCGAGGCCGCAGACTGGGACTGGCGCTCGGCGGCATGGCGGGCGACCACATGGGCGGCTTCGTGACCGATCACCGCGGCCAGCTGGTCGTCATTGGCCGCCAGGTCCAGCAGCCCGACCGTGACCCCGACATGGCCGCCGGGCAGGACGAAGGCGTTGGGCGCCTCGTCCAGCAGGACGACATAGTCCCAGGATCGGTCGGACAGGCCGGCGGCCGCCACCACCCGCGCGCCGACGGCCTGGACCCGGGCGTTGCGATCGACGTCGCTGGACAGATGGCTGGTGCGCAGGGTGTCCTTCCACGCCTTCTCGCCGGCGGCGGCCAGACCAGAATCGCCGACGATCAGGAGCTGCTGACGACCCAGGTCGGGATTGTAGGCGCAGGCCGACAGGGCCAGGGCGATGAGAGCAAGCGGGAGAACGTGGCGCATGAGGAGGTTCCGAAAGTCTGGACCCAAGCTCTAGCCGCGTCGCGCGAGCCGCTCAATCGCCCTGTCGCCGCCGCCCTACTTCCCGTCGGCGTAAAGCTTGACCACCTCGTAGAGGAACCGTCGGCCGTTCATCAGCGCCTTGACCTGGATGCGTTCGTTGAGGCCGTGGATGTGGTCGCCATCGACCCCCGACATCAGGCCCGACAGGCCATAGGTCGGGATGCCGGCGGCGTTGGTGAAGCGGCCGTCGGTGGCCCCGGTGAGCATGGCGGGGATGAACGGGACGCCGGGCCAGATCTTGGCGGCGACCTTGCTGGCCGGGTCCATGATCCGACCCGTCAGCGGCGGCGGCGGGCTGACCGGGTCGGGCTCGGCGGCCAGGGCGACCGTGATCGCCGGGTCGGCGACGATGGCTTCCAGCTGGTCGCGGATCACCTTGGGGTCGTTGCCCGGCAGGATGCGGCAATTGACATTGGCCTTGGCGCGCTGCGGCAGGGCGTTGGGCGCATGGCCGGCCTCGACCATGGTGGCCACGCAGGTGGTGCGCATCATGCTGTTGCGACCCGGATCGCGGGCCAGGATGGCGGCGGCGGCGGCGTCGTTGGGATTGGCGACCATGGCCCGCATGGCCCCCGCCACCTCGGCGTCGGGCTCGATCTTGGCGTTCTGGGCGTAATAGCCCTTGGTGGCGTCGTTCAGGGCGAGCGGAAAATCGTAGGCCCCCAGGCGCGCCAGCCCATTGGCCAGATGATAGATCGCGTTGTCCTTGAGCGGCCGCGACGAGTGGCCGCCCGCGTTGGTCACTTCGAGAGTGTAGTCCATATAGACCTTCTCGCCGACCTGGATGCCCAGCAGCCGGGGCTGGCCCTTCTCGTCGAGCTGGCTGTCGTCGCCCTCGTTCAGCGCGAAATCAGCCTTCATCACCTCGGGATATTTCTCCAGCAGCCAGGGCACGCTGTTGAACGGGCCGCCCTCCTCGCCGCAGGTCAGGGCCAGCTTGAGGTCGCGGCGCGGCTTGAAGCCCTCCTGCCGATAGCGGATCAGGCTGTCGGTGAAGATGGCCGCCATCGCCTTGTCGTCGCTGACGCCGCGGGCATAGAAGAAGCCGTCTTCCTCGACCAGCTTGAAGGGGTCGCGCACCCAGTCCTCGCGCTTGGCCTCGACCACGTCGATATGGGCCAGGAGCAGGATGGCGCCCGCCTTGGGATCCTTGCCGTGCAGGGTGGCGACCAGGGCGCCGAACTTGGGAAACTCGGCCGGGGCCAGCACCCGGACGTCGCTGTCGGGGAAGCCCGCCGCCTTCAGCCGCGCGCCCATGGCCTCGGCGGCCGCCGTGCAGCTGCCGACCGACGCGGTGGTGTTGATCTCGACCAGCTCCTTGTAGAGGCCGCGAAAGGCCGTCTCGTCGGCGCTCTGGGCGCGGGCGACGCCCGTCAGGGCCAGGGCGGCGGTCGCCGTGGTCAGGAGAAAGATCTTGGTCTTGCCGCGCATGGTCGCCCCCGGAATGTGTGGGGCGAGGCTAGAGCCTTTCAGGGTCGGATGGAAACCTCAGACCCGGACAAAATGGCTCTATCTTCACAAGCTCAGAGCGCGGCCAGGCGGCCGTCAGGCGGCTTGGCCAGAGCGCGCCGGCCGAAACGCCATCATCCCCCGCCGATCGCGGAGGATGATGGGAAGGTTTCTAGGTTTCGTCAGCGCCCGAGGCGGCTTCCGACACCCGGGGGGCGCGGCGACGCTTGGGCTTGGCCGGGGCGTCGCTGTCCGAAGCCGCGGCGGGCGCGGCCGGGGCCGCCTCGACCGGAACTTCGGCGCGGGTCTTGCGACCCAGGAAGGCCGGGGCATGGCTGACGTCGCCGTCGTGGCTGCGCAGCATCGGCGAGGCCGGGCTGGCGGCTGAAGGAGCGGTCAGCGGGGTGGATTCGGGCTCGATCACCGCCATGGGATCGCGGTCGCGCGGCGCGCGGTCGCGGCGGGGACGGTCGCGGCGAACCTCGCCCTCGGCGCTTTCGACAGCGACGGGACGCTCTTCGCGCGCGGGCCGGTCCTCGCGAACGGGACGCTCCTCGCGGGGCGATCGTCACGGAAGCGATCTTCGCGGGGCGGTCGTCACGGGGACGGTCGTCGCGAGGGCGATCATCCCGGGGACGATCATCTCTGGGGCGATCGTCACGAGGACGATCTTCGCGCGGACGGTCGTCACGGGACGATCCTCGCGGGGGCGGTCATCTCTGGGGCGGTCGTCGCGGGGACGGTCATCTCTGGGGCGGTCGTCGCGGGGACGGTCATCCCGGGGACGGTCGTCGCGGGGGCGCTCATCGCGTTCGCGCCAACGGTCGCGGCGGCCTTGTTGGCCTTGCTGGCCTTGCTGGCCCTGTTGACCTTGCTGACCCTGCCCCTCGAAACGGTCGCGGCGCGGCTCGCCGTCGCGGGGACGGTCGTCGCGCTGGCGGTCTTCCCGCGGGCGTTCATCACGGGGACGATCATCGCGCGGACGCTCGTCGCGTTGCCGACCCTCGAAGCGGTCGCGGCGGCCTTCGCCCTGGTCGTTGTCGCCCTCGCCCGATGACTCGGTCTGGGTCTCGACCTGGGAGGCCTCGGCCTCCTCGGGCTCGGCTTCGAAGTCGATCTCGTAGGCTGAATAGGCGTCCTTGCCGATGATGTCGCTGACCGGGCGATTCGGCTGGATGGCGCGCAGGACGCGGAAATAGTGCTCGGCGTGCTGCAGATAGTTCTCGGCCAGAACCCGGTCGCCGGACGAGGTCGCGTCGCGGGCCAGCTGCTGGTATTTTTCGTAGACGCTTTGGGCCGCGCCACGAACCTTGACGCCGTCGGGGCCGTTCGAATCGAAGGCCCGGTTGGCGTTGTGTTGCTGAGGCTTACCGCCGCTGCTGCTGCCGCCGCGATTGTTGCGGCCGCGCTGGCGCTTCATGCCCTTGAAATCTCTCATCTTCTCTTTTGAACCTGTCCGGCCGTCGCCTGGCGATGCCGGCTGTTTGATCTCTTGAGACGGGGTGGACCGTTTTGGTCCTGCCTTCGAGTTTCTAGAGACGCTGGTTTCCGTAGAGCCTCCGCCCGGTTGGGGCGCGGCGATCGGCCTGGTCGGCCGTTCGCGCCTGCCGGCGGAGCGTCGCGACCATCAGGAATGGCCGCTTTTCCCGTCACCCGGCGATTTGGAAGGAGACACTCTTCGTCTAGCGCCTCACGCAGGGCTTTCCAAGGGATTTTTCACCCCGGTGACCACGCGGTCATGGGTGGAGAGATCCTTGACGGTGCGGACATTGGCGGCGCCGGCCTGGCGAAACAGGATCTCGACCGCCTCGGATTGGTCGAAACCGATCTCGACGGCGAACATGCCGCCGGGCTTCAGAACCCTCAGCACCTCGGGCGCCAGCAGGCGATAGGCGTCCAGGCCATCGGGGCCGCCATCCAGGGCCAGGCGCGGCTCGTGGTCGCGGACCTCGGGCTCGAGGGTCTCGATCACGTGGCTGGCGATATAGGGCGGGTTGGAGACCACCAGGTCGAACTCGGCGTCGGCCAGACCAGCTGTCCAGTCGCCGCGCAACAGGGCGCAGCGGGTGTTGAGGTCCAGATTGGCGGCGTTCTCGCGGGCCACGGCCAGGGCCTCTTCCGACACGTCGATCCCCAAGCCCTTGGCGGCCGGCCGCTCGGCCAGCACCGCCAGCAGGATGGTCCCCGAGCCCACGCCCAGGTCGAGCATGCGAAAGCTCATCCCTTCCGGGAAGGCCTTGAGCACCTCGTCGACGATCACCTCGGTCTCGGGACGCGGGGTCAGGACGTTCTTGTTGACCTGTAACAGGATCTTCCAGAAGCCCTTGCGGCCGATGATGTGGCTGACCGGCTCGCGGCGCGTGCGGCGCTCGAGATAGGAGTCCAGCGTGTCGAACTGTTCCTGGGTCAGCAGCCGATAGGGATCGGTGATGATGTCGGTGCGGGTGACGTCGGCGGCCACCTCCAGCATCAGGCGCGCATCGATGGCGGGTTGATCGATGCCGGCGTCCTTCAGACGCTCCTTGGCGGCGGTCCAGGCTTTGACGAGGGTCAGGGTCATGGTCGCTCCCATAGACCTTTGCGACGCCCAGGGCGAGATTGAGGATTGTACGATTTTGGGCGTCGGCGCCCCAGGAAGGGAGCCGACGTAGCCTTCTTGCGCAAAGGGCTCGTGAAGACAGGCGGGGCGCCTGAGCCGTTATGGCCTCCCGCCGCGCAATCAGCGCGACTACGACGGGATGTGAAACTCTTCGAGCTCCGCCGCGTCCCCCACCGCCACGCGCCCGCCTTCGGTGACATTCAGATAGATCCCGCAGTTCAGGTGGCCGTAGTGCTCGAACAGCGCCTTGACCACCTCGATGTCGCGCTCGGCGGTGACCGGGTCGACATGGGTGGCGGCGCAGCGGACGATCGGCTTGAGCACCTGGGCCCGCGCCTCGCCGAGGGCCAGGGTTCGGCCCGTCCAGTCGTTCTCGACCCAGGCCGGCCAGCCCTCGACATAGAGGTTGGCGCGGAAGCGCAGCGGATCGACTGGCACGCCCAGCCGGGTCTCGAGGTCGCGCACGCTGGCCAGGTTGATCACCGACACATAGCCGCTGCGGCTGTCCATGAACCGGTGGGCGCCGGGACCTTCGATCACCCGCAACGGGCCTGAAAGCCGCTCACCCAGCAGGGCGCTGAGCCAGGCCTCGAACCCGGCCCGTCCCGCGGCGTCGTCCAGGTCGGCGGCGAAGTCGGGCTGCCCATCAGCCGTGGCGCGAAACACCCCGGTCGCCTCGTCATAGGCGGTGCGGGCCTTGGCCACGGCCGGGATCTTGGCCAGCACCGTGAACTTCATCTTCGAGATGTGCACCGGGGCGGCGGGATCAAAGCCGCTGGGTCCGTCCTCGACGGCATAGAGCCGGTCGCAGGGGAAGCAGGCCCCGGCGGTCAGGACGGCCGCCTCCAGGGGCTCGGGCGTAAAGCCCTTGACGGGGTGACGACAGATCCGGGTAATCACGGCTTGCATGCCGCCACCCTCCGCGACCGCGCCGATCGTGGCAAGGCGCGGAACGCCTGTCGTCGCCGGGAATTGTCCAAGGTCGGAGGCTGCACCATGACTGATCCCGCCCGCCCACGCCGGTTACGGTCGTGGGTCGCGTCGCGCCCCTACCACCTGGCGCCCTGGATCGCCCTGCTGGCCCTGGCGCCGTTCGCCTTTCCGCGTCGGCTCGCCCCGACGCCGCCGCCGCCGGGCCTCAGCGAGGATCGCCGCCTGCCGCCCGAGGACTTCGACGCCGCCGAGCCCGGACGCGGCCGGGCGGCGCGATCTCCGCGCGGCATTCCCTGGCGCGGCTGGCGCGACATCGCCTGGCGCACCGGTCGCGAGATCAGCGTCGACCGCCTGCCGGTGGTGGCCGGCGGCGTCACCTTCTACACCCTGCTGGCCCTTTTCCCGGCCATCGGCGCCTTCGTGTCCCTGTACGGCCTATTCGCCGATGTCGGGGCTGTGGAGCGGCAACTGCGCGAGATGTCGGGGGTCTTTCCAGCCAGCGTCATCCAGATCGTCGGCGAGCAGATGCTGCGACTGGCCAGCCAGGAACAGGCCAAGCTCGGCGTCGCTTTCCTGATCAGCCTGCTGCTGTCGATCTGGAGCGCCAACGCCAGCATGCAGGCGCTCTTCGACGGCCTGAACGTGGTCTATGACGAGACCGAGAAGCGCAACTTCATCGCCCGAATCGCCCTCACCTACGTCTTCACCCTGTGCGCGGTGCTGTATGCGGCGGCGGTGGCGGCGGTGCTGATCGCGGTCCCGATCGCCTTTGAGCGTCTGGGCCTGGGCCCGATCGCCGGGATGTGGATTCCGCTGCGCTGGCTGACCGTCCTGGCCCTGACCGCCGTGGCCTTCGCCTTCCTCTATCGCTTCGCGCCCAGTCGAACCCAGGCCCGCTGGCGCTGGGTCTTTACCGGCTCGGTCTTCGCGGCCGGCGCCTGGCTCGGCGGCTCTCTGGGCTTCTCGATCTATGTCAATCGCTTCGCCCACTATGACGCCACCTATGGACCGCTCGGGGCGGTGATCGCCTTCATGGTCTGGGTCTGGTTCTCGATCCTGGCGGTGCTGGTCGGGGCCGAACTGAACGCCGAGATCGAACACCAGACCGCCAGCGACTCCACCACCGGTCCCGAGCAGCCGATGGGGGCGCGCGGCGCGGCCATGGCCGACACGGTAGGCCTGGCCTTCCACCCCTGGGAGGTGATCCGCCGCGAGGCCGGCATGGTTCGCCGCGTCGGCCGGCAGGCCTGGAGCACCACCTTCCGGCGGCGGGCCCCGCCGCCTTTTTCGCCGCCCGGGGGTTCGCGCGGCGACGACAGGCCCTAAGTTGGGCCTTTCGCAAGCCTGGACACCCCATCGATGTTTCTCGCCCGCGCCGAAGATGGCCAGATCGACGCCATCGCGGCCCTCGTCAATTCCGCCTATCGCGGTCAGAGCGCCCAGGCCGGCTGGACCCATGAGGGCGAGCGTCTGGCCGGCCAGCGCACCGATCCCGCCACCCTGCGCGCCGACCTGGCCGCCAAACCCGGCGCGATGATCCTGACCCTGAGCGACGTCCCCGACGGCCCGGTCGTGGCCTGCGTCTGGCTGGAGCCGCTGGGCGGTCCGGCCTGGACCCTGGGCATGCTGACCGTCAGCCCCACCCGCCAGGACGGCCAGCTGGGGCGCAGGCTGCTCGACGCCTGCGAGGCCCATGTCCGGGCCGAGGGCGGTCAGAGCCTGAAGATCACCGTGATCGCCGGACGCGACACCCTGATCGCCTGGTACGAGCGTCGCGGCTTTCAGCTCACCGGGGACGAGGAGCCCTTCCCCTATGGCGACGAGCGCTTCGGCCGGCCCCTGACCGACGATCTCAAGTTCCTGGTGATGAAGAAGCGTCTCTAAGGCCCGGTTCGGGCCGGGCGGTCAGGCGTAGCCGTCTTCCAGGGTAGCCAGGCGCGCGGCCTGATCCTCGGCGATCAGCGGCTTGATGATGTCGTCCAGGGCGTCGCCCTCCATCACCTTGGCCAGGTTGTAGAGGGTCAGGTTGATGCGGTGATCGGTCACCCGGCCCTGCGGGAAATTGTAGGTGCGGATGCGTTCGGAGCGGTCGCCGCTGCCCACCTGACCCTTGCGGGCGTCGGAGCGGGCGGTGTCCAAGGCTTCGCGCTGCATGTCATAGAGCCGGGCCTTGAGGTTCTTCATCGCCCGGGCGCGGTTCTGGTGCTGGCTCTTCTCCGACGAGGTCACCACAACGCCGGTGGGCAGGTGGGTGATGCGGACGGCCGAGTCGGTCTTGTTGACGTGCTGGCCGCCGGCCCCCGACGAGCGATAGGTGTCGATGCGCAGGTCGCTTTCGTTGATCTCGATCTCGACATCCTCGGCCTCGGGCAGCACCGCGACCGTGGCGGCCGAGGTGTGGATGCGGCCCTGGGCCTCGGTGGCCGGCACGCGCTGCACACGGTGCACGCCGCTTTCGAACTTCCAGCGGCCGAACACGCCGTCGCCGGTGACCGAGGCGATGATTTCCTTGTAGCCGCCCATCTCGCCCTCGGAGACGCTGTCGATCTCGACCTTCCAGCCCTGCAGCACGGCATAGCGCTGGTACATGCGGAAAAGGTCGCCGGCGAACAGGGCCGCCTCGTCGCCGCCGGTGCCGGCCCGCACTTCGAGAATGGCGGAGGCGTTCTCGTCCTTGTCCTTGGGGGCCAGCATCAGGGCCAGCTCGCGCTCCAGCACGGGCAGCTTCTCGTCCAGCACCTGGATCTCGTCGCGGACCATGGCCGCCATTTCGGGATCGGCGGCCATCTCCTCGAGGTCGGCGCGCTCGGCGGCCAGCTTGGCCAGGGTCTGCACAGCCTCGGCCACCGGCCGCAGCTCGGCGTGCTCCTTGGAGAGCTTGACGATCTCGGCCCCGTCGCTGGCGGCGCCCATGCGGGCCTCCACTTCGCGGAAACGGTCGAGAACCTGGTCGAGTCGAGCCTGGGGCAGTCGCAAGGGGTGACGTCACATATCTGAGGGGATCGGGCGGTCTCTGTACCGCTCGACGGGCGCGACGTCACCCCGGCGTGACGACGACTACTTCGGATAGATCATCGTCTCGCTGATCGCCGCGTCGCCGCTCACCGAGACCTTGACCTGATCAAAGGTCGGCTTGGCCCGCAGCGCGGCGGCGTTCACGGTCGACCAGCCCTCGGTAATCTTGCCGGTCGCGTCGGTCGTCATGTCGAAATTGCCGTCGACGTCGTGCAGCACCGAGACGGCGTAGTCGCCGTCCGGCACGTTGGGCAGGCGGACCCCTGACCTCGCCGCTGGAGGCGCCGTCGACGATGGCGCCCGAGGTCTGGGCGCGCTGCATGTACTGGTCGCGCGACTGCACGGTGACCAGGATCTGCCGCCCTTGGGCTGCACGCCCTTGGAGGGTCAGGGGCGATGTCGCCGGCCTGGGCCGCGGCGCCGAAGGTGGTGGTCGCGAGGAGAACGGCGGCGGCCGTGATGAGAAGGGCGGTTCATGATGGTTTGGCTCCCTCAGCCTGATCGCTGATGAAGTAACTTTTATTTTGCAAAGTACATGGCTAGGCAA
>NZ_PEGG01000037.1 GCF_002737765.1 Caulobacter sp. B11
GGTCCTTGGCGGTCTTCTCGGCGACGACCAGGATGCGCCAATAGGTGAAGTCCTTGACCAGCTGCTGGTAGCCGTCGATCAGCGCATAGGACAGGTAGCCGGCCTTCCAGCTGTCCTGGCCCGCCGCGCGCAGGGCGGTCTCATAGTCGGCGCGGGTCGGCGGCAGGGTGGCGGCGGTGAACTTGGGGCCGCCATACATCAGGCCCTGATCGTCGACATCGAGGAAGTGGGCGGCGTCGCGGTCATGGTCGTGCAGCTTGCCCGAGCCCTTCCAGCGATCCGGCTCGCGGGCATATTCGCCGATCGCCGCCACGGCGTAGGGCGAGCGCAGGAAGGCGGGCATGTCGGCGGGCAGGCTCTGGGTGGCGGCCACCCCGACCATGCGATGGCCCGACGAGCCCCAGGCCAGGGCCGAAGTGGCGGGCGCGGCCAGGCCGGCGGCCAGGACGAGGACTTTCAAACTGGACGACAGCGACGACATGCGCACTCCAAGAACCAAATTGCCGGGGATCGACCTCGCCCGGCGCCGCGCCGTCTCGAGGGTCCCCAAGCGGGGATGACACGGGTTTAAGGCGCCCGCGCGGCCTTCGCCAGCACCCAGCGAAACCGTCGTTTCAGGCCTGCGACGCCCCAGCGGGTTGTCACGGCGGCGTGATCGGCCTAGAAGACCCCGCCCGACAGACACGCCGATAAGAGGATTCCCTCGATGCGACGACCGCTCGCCGGACTGATGGCGATACTCGCCTTGTCCACCGCCCTCCCCGCCTTCGCCGCCGCCCCGCCCGAACAGCGCAACGATCCGCTCGGCGACCTGATCGCCGGCGTGCTGACCGGAACCCTGCCTGGGTCGGTGGAATACAAGATGCGCGCCACGCTCTACCACGCCGGCGCCAAGGGCATCCGGGCGCTGGACAGCCTCGGCTGCAAGGTGGTCGCCATGCGCACCCTGGCGGTCGACAAGAGCGTGATCCCGCGCCGCACCGTGGTGTTCATCAAGGAGACCGTCGGCCTGCCCATGCCCAATGGTCAGACCCATGACGGCTACTGGTACGCCTCCGACGTCGGCGGCGCGATCAAGGGCCACAAGCTGGACCTGTTCAGCGGCGACGGCCGCGCCTCGATGAAGCCCCTGCTGGCCCTGAACCTGGCGACCCTGTCGGTGACCAAGGTCGGCGAGTTCAAGGGCTGCCCGCCCGAATAGGGCTCTACAGTCGCCCGGCCTCGCCCAGGCGATCCAGCAGCCAGACCCGGGCCGGCGGCAACGGCCGGTTCAGCGGTCCGAACACGAACTGCTCCAGGAAGTGCCCGGTGATGTCGAGCCCGGCCTTGACGTCGCCCGACGCCAGGCCGCCCTGGGCCGACAGCAGGAACGGCGGCAGCGGCAAAAGCTTGTCCTTGTAGGGCGCCCCGGCCTCGCGGCTGACCGCCCGGCCGGTGCGCGGACTGACATAGACCAGGTCGTCGAAGGTCCCGGTGGCGGCGCAGCGCGACAGGTCCAGGCCAAAGCCCAGCTCCTGCAGCAGGCCGGCCTCATAGCGCACATAGACCGCCGGCCAGATGTCGGTGATCTGCAGCACCCCGATCAGGGCTTCGAGGGCGTTGAAGGCCCCGGGATGGGCCTCGCGCTCGGGCAGGGCGGCGGCGGCGAGGGCGGCGGCCGCCGAGAGGCCGGACAGGGCCAGGGGATCGTCGAACAGGCCCGAGATCCCCTCGCCCATCGGCTCCAGGGTGGCGGCGCCCAACTGGTCGGACATCCGGGCGCGATAGCGGGCGATCACCCGCGACCCGGGCTGCAGGAAAGGCTTCATCCGCCGCGAGGCCGCGCCCGAGACATGGGCCGCGAACTTGCCGCGGTCCTGGGTCAGCAGCTCGACGATCGCCCCGGTCTCGCCATGGGTCCGGGCCGACAGGACGAAGGCGTCATCTTCCCACTCCATGCGACCGCGATATTCCCTTTATGTTCCCGGCCTAGGGACAGGGTGTCGGCGGTGAAGTCAAGGGTGGGCGCCGGCAGGGGGCGGCAAAACGTCGGTGTCACCCCGGCCGCCGCGAAGCGTCGGGGTGACAACGGTCGGAATGGCCGAAGCCGAAGCCTAGACGTCGAAGTCCAGGCCCATGTCGTTGAAGATGCCCCGCTCTTCGGCCCAGTTTTCCTTGACCTTGACGTGCAGGAACAGGTGGACCTTGCGGTCGAGGATGTCTTCAAGCTCCTCGCGCGAGGTCTTGCCGATCCATTTGATCACCTCGCCGCCCTTGCCCAGGATGATGGCGCGCTGGCCGTCACGCTCGACATAGATGGTCTGCTCGATGCGGGCGCTGCCGTCGGCGCGTTCCTGGAAGGCGGTGGTTTCCACCGAGGCCGCGTAGGGCAGCTCCTCGTGGACGCGCAGATAGATCTTCTCGCGGGTGATCTCGGCGGCCAGCAGGCGGGCCGGCAGGTCAGCGGTCTGGTCTTCAGGATAGAGCCAGGGGCCCTCCGGCATCAGCGAGGCCAGCTTGGCCATCAGGTCGTCGACGCCCGCGCCGGTGGCGGCGCTGATCATGAAGACTTCCGAATAGACGCCGGTCTCGTACAGGTCGTGGGCGACGGCCAGCAGGGTCTCGCGCTTGACGCCGTCGATCTTGTTGAGCGCCAGGATCACCTGGCGGTTAGCGGCCTTCAGGCCCTCGATGATGGTCTGGACGTCCTGCACCGAGCGGTGCTCGCCCGCCCCGGCCCGGCGTTCGCGCACGGCCAGTTCGCCCTGCACGTCGACTAGGTGGACGACGACTTCCGAGTCCTCGGCGCCGGCCCAGGCCGAGCGGACCATGGCCCGGTCGAGGCGACGGCGGGGGTGAAGATGCCGGGGGTGTCGACCAGGATGATCTGGGCGCCGCCGGTCATGGCCACGCCGCGCACGGGAAAGCGCGTCGTCTGGACCTTCTGGGTGACGATCGAGACCTTGGCCCCGACCATGCGGTTGACCAGGGTGGACTTGCCGGCGTTGGGGGCGCCGATGATGGCGGCGAAGCCGCGCGGGTGGCTTGGGCGGCTGTTTTGGGGGGTGTTTTCAGTCATTGGGGGGTGCGTGTAGCACCGATGAGGGGCCGGAGGGGCCGGAGCGATGCTTTGAGCGCAACACCCCTTGCTGCTCCGCCCGATAGCGGACGCCTGCACCCAAACAAACCCCTCCTCCCCGGCGAAGGCCGGGGCCCAGATTCAGCCGGAGCGTCTGGGATGATGCGCCTTTCAGCCGTGCAGGATCGTCAGGCGCGGGTGGGTTCGACCTGGGTCCCGGCCTTCGCCGGGAAGACGGGGTTCTAAGACGGTCGCCGTCTCGGCCAAAGCGAGAGCAAAGGGGGATTAAGCCCCTTCCCGCTCCAGCAACGCCCTGGCGGCGGCCTTCTCGGCCTCCTGGCGTGAGCGGCCTTCGGCGAACACCGGGTCCAGGCCCGCCACCACCACCTGCACGGTGAACACCGGCGCGTGGTCAGGGCCCTTGCGGTCCTTGACGGCGTAGGTCGGCAGGGGCTTGCCCTGGCCTTGCGCCCATTCCTGCAGGGCGGTCTTGGGGTCGCGGGGCTTGCCCTCGGCGGCCTTGTCGAACTCGCCCGACCACAGGTCGAGGAACACCCGGCGCGCCAGGTCCAGGCCTCCGTCACGGTACAGGGCCGCCATCAGGGCCTCGGCGCCGCCAGCCAGGATCGAGTCGGTCTCGCGGCCGCCGATCTTGCTGGACGAGGCCGACAGCCGCAGGGCCGGGCCCAGTTCAGCGGCGCGGGCGACGCGGGCGCAGGTTTCGCGGCTGACCAGGGCGTTGAGGCGCGGGGCCAGCTCGCCCTCCTTGGCCTGGGGGAAGCGCTCGGCCAGGGCCTCGGCGGCCAGCAGGCCCAGCACGCGGTCGCCGATGAACTCCAGCACCTCGTTGTCGGCCACCTTGGCCTTGGCCCCGTCGCCGACGCTGGCGTGAGTCAGGGCCTGCTCGAGCAGCTTGCGGTCGCCAAAGCTGTGGCCGATCCGGCGCTCCAGGTCGCCGACGGCGACTGAGCGCCGGTCCGTGGTCATTTCAGGACGCGGAAGAAGCGGCTGGGACGGGCGTCCAGGAACCAGGTCCAGGGCTTGAACAGGTGGGCGTTGGCGTTCCAGGACAGCAGGATGATCTGGGCCTTGCCGACCAGGTTCTCGGCCGGCACGAAGCCGACGCCTTCCTGCATGCCGATGTACTGGTCATTGGCATAGTCCCACTTGCAGGCGCCAGGGCCGGTCTTGAACGGCGAGACGCCCGGGTTGAAGCGGCTGTCGAGCGAGTTGTCGCGATTGTCGCCCATGAAGAAGTAGCAGCCCTCCGGCACGGTATAGACGCCGGTATTGTCGCTGCCGCCGTCGGGGCCGAAGTCCTGGGTGGCGTATTTGCGGCCTTCCGGATTGGTCTCGGAGAAGCGCAGGGCCGGCAGGGTCTGGCCGTAGCCGTTCTCGACCAGGGCCGAGGGCATGGGCTGCTGCTGCAGGGGCTTGCCATTGATATAGACCAGGCCGCCGCGCACCTGGACCTGGTCGCCGGGCAGGCCGATCAGGCGCTTGATATAGTCGATCTTGGTGTCGCGCGGCAGCTTGAAGACGACGATGTCGCCGCGCTTGGGCTTGCCGGCCAGGATCCGGCCGTTGAACAGCGGCGGGCTGAACGGGATCGAGTGCTTGGAATAGCCGTAGCTGAACTTCGAAACGATGATGTAGTCGCCCTGATAGAGGTTGGGCTCCATCGAGGCCGAGGGGATGGTGAACGGCTGGAACAGCAGGACGCGCAGCACCAGGGCGATGCCCAGGGCGTAGGCCACCGTCTTGATGATCTCGATGAATTCCTGGACGGCGCCGCCCTTTTCTTCGGGGGGCATGGTGTCGGCGACGTCGGTCATGCGGGCGCGGAGCTCTCAGACAAGTGGGTTGCGGCGAACCGGACAGGCCTAGCTAGACGGGCTTGGCCACAGGGGCAAGCTTTGCACCGGTTAACTCGCGTTCATGGCGCCGGTTGGGCGGCGCGCGCCAGCCTATTCATCCTCGACAAGAAAACGCAGCTCGACCGTTCCACCGCCCTCATAGACCGGGTTGCCCGCCAGGCAGGCGCGCGCGTCGTCGAGACTGTCGGCGCTGATCCTGACGAAGCCGACCAGATGGGCCGACAGCGGCCGCGCCGCGCCGTCCTTGCGATAACAGGCCCCGTCGCCGAGGCTGCTGCCGCCGCGCAGGCGGCCGGCCTGGATCAAGCGGTCCAGATAGGGCGGCCAGTCGGCGGCGCGTTCGTGCGTCGCGTCGCCATGCATCAGGAGAAGATAGTCGCCCATGCCGCCGGCCCTTTCGCGCGTCAGATCGCCTCGATGATCACGAAGGCCTGGGCGTAGGGATGATCATCGGTCAGGGACAGGTGGACCACCGCCGTCATGCCCTCGGGAATCATCCGCGCCAGCTGCTCGGCCGCGCCGCCGGTCAGGGCCAGGGTCGGCTTGCCTGACGGCAGGTTGATCACGCCCATGCCGGCCAGATGCACGCCGCGCTTGAGCCCGGTGCCCAGGGCCTTGGCGCAGGCCTCCTTGGCGGCGAAGCGCTTGGCGTAGCTGCTGGCCCGGTCGGGCTTGCGTTCGGAGCGCGTCCGCTCGACCTCGGTGAAGACCTTGCGCGTGAACCGGTCGCCGAACCGTTCCAGCGACTTCTCGATCCGCCGGATGTCGCAAAGGTCCGAACCGATACCGATGATCATGCGGCCAGCTCGACCCGGGCCGCGTCCATCAGGGCCCGCATCCGCTGAATGGCCTGGGGCAGTCCGACGAAGATCGCCTCGCCGATCAGGAAGTGGCCGATATTGAGTTCGGCGATCTGGGAAATGGCGGCGATCGGCTTGACGGTGGCGTAGTCGATGCCGTGCCCGGCGTGAACTTCCAGGCCCAGGCTGGAGGCCAGCGCCGTTCCGGCCTTCAGGCGCTCGAGGATGGCGGCGGCGCGCTCGACCTCGCCGGCCCGCGCCGCGTCGCAATAGGCGCCGGTGTGCAGTTCGACCACCTGGGCGCCGAGGCGGTGCGAGGCCTCGATCTGGCCGGGTTCAGCGTCGATGAACAGCGACACCCGGCTGCCCGCCGCGCGCAGACGGCCCGTGGCGGCGGCGATGGCGTCATAGCCGCGCACCACGTCCAGGCCGCCCTCGGTGGTGACTTCCTCGCGCCGCTCGGGCACCAGGCAGGCGGCGTGGGGCCGGGCCTGCAGGGCGATGGCGACCATCTCGTCGGTGACCGCCATCTCGAAGTTCAGCGGCTTGCCACGCTTGAGACACAGGTCGGTCAGCAGGACGATGTCGGCGTCGGAGATGTGCCGACGATCCTCGCGCAGGTGAGCGGTGATGCCGTCCGCCCCGGCCGCAAGGGCCAGTTCGGCGGCCCGCACGGGCTCGGGATAGCTGGAGCCGCGCGCGTTTCGGATCGTGGCCACGTGGTCGATGTTGACGCCCAGCCTCAACATCGGCGTCTAGCTCTTCAGCCGGCGGCTGCCGGGATCCTCGATCGGGATCGCGGCCAGTTCCGGCGGCAGGTTGTCGGCGGGATAGGCGGGAACCTCCAGGCTGCACAGCGAGACCAGCGGCACGCCGACATCGACCTTGCCGCCCGAGCGGTCGACGATGCAGGCCGCCGCGATCACCTCGCCGCCGGCCGCCTGGATCGCGGCGATGCACTCGCGCGACGACAGGCCGGTGGTGACGATGTCCTCGACCATCACGACCTTCTGGCCGGGCTCAAGGTGGAAGCCGCGCCGGAACTTGAAGCCGCCGCCCTCGCGCTCGACATAGATCGAGGCGACGTTCAGGTGACGGGCGGTCTCGTAGCCGGGGATGATCCCGCCGACGGCCGGCGACACCGCCACATCGGGCTGGCCCACCGTGGCGATGATCTTCTCGGCCAGGGCCTTGCACAGGCGCTCGCAGCGCTCGGGCCGCATGAACACCAGGTTCTTCTGCAGGAAGACCGGGCTGTGAAGGCCGGAGGACAGCACGAAGTGGCCTTCGCGCAGGGCTCCGGCGGCGCGGAATTCGTCGAGGACGTCATCATTGGTCATGACCGTGGGATATAGCCCCCGCCGACCGAGTCTTCAAACGGCCCGGTGACGCCTTGCGCGCGGGGCGGGATCTGGCTCTATCAGCGGATGACCGAACCTGTTCGTCCCGCGTCGGCTGCGGCGCCGCCCTTCTCGACGACCAGGGCGGCTGCTGCTGGTTAAGCGGATCAAGGCCCCCGAAGCCGCCCACTGGGGCGTGCCAGGCGGCAAGCTCGACTGGGGCGAGGCCGTCCGGTTCTGCGCCGAACGGGAAATCCACGAGGAGCTGGGGATCGCCGTGGTCGCCGGCGCGGTGCTGGCCGTGACCGACATGATCGCCGATGACCATCACTGGCTGCGATCACCTTTCGCGCCGAGCGCTTCTCGGGCGAGCCGGTGATCCAGGAGGCGCACGCCCTGTCGGCCTGGGGCTGGTTCGCGCTGGACGCCCTGCCCTCGCCCCTGACCGCCGCGACCCGCGACGCGGTGGCGATGCTGGGCGTCTAGAACGCGCCCTTGACCCGAAGGCTTCTAGCCCCGGGTCCGGTCCACGGTCTCGACCGGGCGGGCAGGCCGCCAAGGCGCCCGAGATGTTGGTCAGGTGCTTGGCGTCACGCACCTCGACGTCGAAATCCACGTCGAAGAAGTCGCTCTGGCGATGGTGCATGCGCAGATTGACGATATTGCGCCGGCCTCGCCGATGATGGTGCAGAACCTGGCCCAGCACGCCGGGCGCGTTGCCGATGGTGGCGTGCAGTCGGGTCTAGGGACACGGTTTTCGCGCTCGGCCTCGGGCGTCCAGTTCAGGTCGCGCCACAGATCCTCGCGGTCCTCGTATTCGGCCAGCTTCGACAGTCGATGGTGTGAACGTCCAGGCCCTCGTCGCCCTCGGCGCCTTCGCGCACGATGCCGACGATGCGGTCGCCCGGCACCGGGCTTGCAGCAGTGGGCGAAGTGCAGGGACACGCCCGGCGTCAGGCCGCCGCCGCGCACATAGAGCCTCGCCCCCTTGCCGCCCTCGATCTTTGCGGCGGCCGAGGCGGCGGCCATGTCGCTGTCCTTCATGCCCGGGAAGGCGGTTTCCAGAACCTGGCTGGGCGAGACGCGGCCGCGCCCGACCGCGTCGAACAGGGCCTCGCGCTGTCGATCGCGAAGCGTTCGAGGATCGGCCGCAGCGAAACGTCCTTCAGACGCTTGCCGGCCCGCTCGAAGATCTGTTCCACCGAGGCGCGGCCCAGACGCAGGAACTCTTCCTTCTCGGCTGGCGAATGTGGCGGCGGATGGCCGAGCGGGCCCGCCCGGTGACCGTCAGCGAGCGCCAGTCCGGCGGCACCACAGGCTTGGAGCCGCGGATTCACCTCGACCACGTCGCCGTTGTTCAGGGGGGTGCGCAGGGCTTCAGCTCGCCATTGATCTTGGCGCCGATACAGGTGTCGCCGACACTGGTGTGGACGCATAGGCGAAGTCGAGCGGCATGGCCCCGCCGGCAGGCTGACCAGCTTGCCCTTTCGGCGTGAACACGAAGACCTGCGTCGAGGAAACATCTCCAGCTTGGCGTGCTCGACCAGTTCCTCGGCGTCGCCGCCGTGCTCCAGCACCTGG
>NZ_PEGG01000038.1 GCF_002737765.1 Caulobacter sp. B11
CGCGGGAATCCAGCCGCCACTGCTCGACGACGCGGGTCGATGTCCTTGAGCAGGACGGCGTCAGGCTCGGCCGCCCGCGGCGTCGCCGGAAGGGGCCAGCAGGCAAAGAGCCGCCAAGCCCGCATCTCTCAGTCGCTGCAACATGCCCTACCCCGAATGCGACGCCTGCCCCTACTCCCTAGCATCGGCCGCCGCGGCGGCCTATCGCCCCGCGGGCCTGCCCCGCGAGAGGCCGACTACTCCCACTCGATCATCAACGGGACCGGCAAACCACTGATCTGACTCGGCTTTTCCACTATACATTTCGTCAAATGCCGTCAAAAATTACGTCATTTCAGCGCTCATTAAATCATTGATTTTACTCAGTTTTCACAACATCAAATCCGCGTGATAGTCGCCCAAATTGGCTGACTTTTGCATCTTTCTTTCGGGCGTCGATTGGGACAGCTCCAATCGATAATTGGCGCTCATTTTCAGGCAACTCCCGCGACGGACAGTTGCGGCGGCCGGGCCCCTTCCAAGCTCACCCCTGGCGTCCACCGACCGATTTGGGCAACTCGTCCTTGGTCAGATACCGCCGCGAGCCATAGTAGGCGTTCAGGCGTGCGGCGTCATTCTGGGTTGGATCCGTCAGCCATCGCGTATGCCAGGTCATGAACCAAAGCCAATCGGCCTCCGGGCCAAGCAAGGCCGGATCTGGAATAGGGCCGTTCTCGTGCAGGCAGATCGGCACGCTGTCGCCGACGATGGCTTTGACCTTGCCGAACATCGGGCCGAGGTTGCCGTGATCCTCCGCATAGATGTCGGCTCCAGCGACATCGACGCGCTCGCGGCCCGGATACCAGGCCGGATCGACATTCTGGCCCGCCCACCCCAGGACCCAGATCAGGTTGCCCAGCCGACGGTGATGGGTGAACTCGTCGTACATGAGCGCCCAAAGCGCCTTGAAGGCGTCGGGGCCATGCTTGCCCCACCAGAACCAATCGCCTGAAAATTCGTGGAGTGGTCGCCAGAGCACCGGCACCCGCCGATCACGCAGGACGGCCAGCAATTCGCCGATCTGCCTCAGGTCAAGATGTAGGGTGATGTTCTGCGGCGTGCCGGGCTTGAGCGCCGCGAGGAGGTCGAAGTGCTTCTTGGAATTCTCGTAGCCCGCGCCGATATCGGGAGCGCCCCAGTGCCAGCACAGGGTGACGATGCCGCCCGAGCGATGCCAAGCGGTGGCGCGGTCATTGACCGCCTGGTTGTCGCGAGGATCAATGTAGTCGAGTCCAAGGATCGCGGGCTGACGGCCGGTCACCTTGGCGATGTAGTCGAGTTCAAGCGGGGTGGCGTGGGCAACGCCTTCCTGCTGACCGGTCAGGGTTCTGCGGCCGTACAGGCTCAAGAGAAAACTATAGAGTGTACGAGCCTCGCTTGAGGCTTCGGGATTGCTGAGACGGCGCGCCAGCGGATCGGCCCAAGATTTTTTGGGCGTGGCGGCCAGCGCCAGGGCTGAGGTCAGCGTCGTCCGCCGTGAAAACTCTATCAACCGCCTACCCCATCTACGCCGGTCTCGCTGTGGAGCAGAACTCGCCAATTCGTCCGGTCAATCCGACGGCCGCCGGACGGCGCCGCGTCTGGTTCAGGCGGAGAACGGTTCCCGTTACGTTCTTGTTCTGCTAGGGTCGGAGTCGCCATGACCGAGTTCCTGCGCAAGATCATCCATATCGACATGGACGCCTTCTATGCGTCGGTGGAACAGCGCGACGATCCCAGCTTGAAGGGCCGCCCGCTCGCCGTTGGCCATGGGGCGCGGCGAGGCGTGGTCGCCGCCGCCAGCTACGAGGCCCGCCAATTTGGGGTGCGTTCGGCCATGCCCTCGACCACGGCGCTGCGCCAGTGTCCGCAACTGGTGTTCGTGCCGCCGAGGTTCGAGGTCTACAAGGCCGTCTCGCGCCAGATCCATGAGATCTTCGCCGACTATGCCGACCTGATCGAGCCGCTGTCGCTGGACGAGGCCTATCTGGACGTCACCGCCAATCGCGCGCGGCTGGCCACCGCCACCGACACGGCCAAGGAAATCCGCGCCCGCATCCTGGAGGCCACGGGCCTGACGGCCTCGGCGGGGATTTCCTACAACAAGTTCCTGGCCAAGCTGGCCTCCGACCAACGCAAGCCCAACGGCCAGTTCGTGGTTCCGCCGGGCAAGGGCGAGGCTTTCGTCCAGGGCCTGCCGATCGGCCGCTTCTACGGAGTCGGCGCTGTGACCGAAGCCAAGATGAAGCGCCTGGGCGTTCACACGGGCGAGGACCTGCACCGCCAGTCGCTGACCTTCCTGCAGCAGCATTTCGGCAAGTCGGGGCCTTGGTACCATGCAATCGCACGCGGCGAAGACCATCGCCCGGTCAATGGCGAACGGGTGCGCAAGTCCTCGGGCTCGGAGACCACGTTCAAGACCGACCTGACCGATCCGGCCGCTATCGAGGCGGAGGTCCTGGCCTTGGCCGACAAGGTCTGGGGCTGGTGCGAGACGGCCCAGGCGTTTGGCCGCACGGTGACGGTGAAGATCAAATATGCCGATTTCCAGCAGGCGACCCGCAGCCGCTCCGCGCCCGGCCCCGTGTCGGACCGCGAGCACCTGCGCCGCCTGGGCCGCGACCTGATCGGCTCGGTCCTGCCATCGTCCAAGGGCATCCGCCTGGTTGGGGTGACCGTGTCCAATTTCGAGGCCGCGCCAGTAGAGCGCCTGGCCCAACCGGCTTTGATCGGCTAGCGCGCCGTTCCACCCTGCTTTAGGTTCACGCCATGCCTCCTCGCCTTCGCCCCACCGCCCGCCTGCTGACCCCCGCCGGTTGGGCCAGCCTGCTCGCCGTGGCGCTGATCGTCGGCGCGGCCGCCTGGGCGCTGATGGTCGTCCTGCCCGGCGTCTAGCGCGACCAGAACACGTGGACCTCGTCGTGGGCGGTCTCCACGGTGAAGACCTCGCCGTTCAGACGCGCGTCGCGCGCCATGGCCTCCCAATCGATATAGAGGCGCAAGGCCTCCGGGATGGTCAGGGTCTCTTCGGTCATCACCTGATAGCAGTCGGCGAGGCTTTCGAAGGCGCCGCGATAGTCCTCGTCCAGGGCGCTCGCCGCCGCGTCCAGGTCCCCGCAAAAATGCTCCAGCACCAGAGCGCCCAGTTTCCTGCGCGCGCGCAGGAAACTGGCGATCCGCACCACCTTGTCGACGCCGGCATATTCGGCGATCTCCACCCCGCCAAAGCCCTCGTGATCGTGAATGGCGTATTCCTCGGCGCCCGCGACGGGCGAGGCCTTGAGCATGAGGTTGATGGCGTCGCGAACGGCGTCGGCGTCATCGTCCACATCGATCCAGGCGCCATGCAGGCGCCCGTTGTTATAGGCCGCCAGGCAGGCGACATAGATGCGGGGTTCCAGCTTTTCAGTGGCTTGTCCCATGATCTTCATCCTCAAAGCAGGGGTTCAGCATGAACCCTTGCCCGTCGGCGAGACCGGGGGTGCAAGCGGAGGGGCGGCTTCGCGGGGACCCGGCTGGCAGGCCGGCAAAGCCGGCCGAAGCTGGGCGGAAGACGATCCGAAGCGCGCCGGGGGCAGAGCCCCAAGCCACCGGCCTCGGGAGAGGCCGCAGCGTAAAATCAGGCAGAGCCGCATGACGGCGAGATGTGCCCCACCTGGCCCAGGCCGATCTGCTCGCCTTCGGTTAAGCTCGCAAGATGACCGTGGATTCGTCGCCCTCCGACATTGACCAGCTCCACCCTGCCCATAACCCCTGGCGCGGCAAGCTGGTGCATTGGAAGGATCGTTCGACCTGGTTCGAGCCGCTGGGCGAGTGGCTCCAGCCCTATTTCCGCAAGGGCGCTTTCGCGCGGCTCGGCCGTATGGGCGAGCAGGATCTGTGTTGGGACGACTCCGATTGGCTCGACATCATCCTCGCGCCCAGGCTCAAGATCGAGATCGACACGGCGATTGAATGGCTGGCCGACGCTCTGGACGCCGCCACCCTGCGCGCCTTTCACGGCTGCCGTGTCGCCGACGCTGGCGTCTTTCTTCGCAACGGCATCCGCCTGAACGACCCAACGTGGCTAGAAGCGGAAGTTCGTCGCATTGTCGCCGAGGAAGACGACCTGGCTTGGCTACGGCCGGCCATAGAACAGGAGATCGCGCGGTTCGACGCCCGTGAGCGCGACACCGGCCGACTTTACGTCTGTGCGGACGACCAGCCGCAGCTCGATCGGATTGGTCACTACATGCTCTATGGCAGTGAGTGGGTCACCGCCCTGCTCGGCTTCTCGGCCCATTCGACCCTTCGCAGGCGCGGCGTGCCGACCATGGTCGAACTCGACCTCCCGTTCCGCCTCGCCACGCCGGGCACGCGACGCGAATTCGCACGGAAGCTCCTGCAGGAATGGGTTCGAGTGCTGGCCAATTCGCCAACCTTCGTGCCCAAGCTGGACTTTACCGTGATCCTCAGGACCGACGTGCCGGCGCATATGATCGTCGGCCACTATCATCCCGAAGCCCTGAAGGACCCGTTCCGCCAGTACGTCACCTATAAAACCCAAACGCGGACGTGTCCGGCTTGCGCCTGACCAGCGCCCGGCTCGCGGCGAATCGGGACCTAGGGAGCCTTGGGTAAAACCGTGACGGACTCTGAGGCCGCGCCCGACGGGAACGCTGTATCAATGCCCCAGGCGCAGATCTCCAAGACCTGCAACGCCATGCCCGGCGAATGGATCTGGGAATTGCCGTGCGCCAGGCCGTTGCGAAGCATGATCATCGCCTCGACGCGATCGGCGAAGATGGGGACGTCCGGCGCCAGTTTCGGGAAGATGCCAGCCTTGCGCGCCCGATCGACGAGGTTGCGCAGCGTGCCCTTGGCCTCCATGCCGTGGCCGTTGAGGCGATGCTTGAGCGCCAGTTCGAAAGCGCCGAAGGCCTGCACCTCGCCGATCACCAACAGGTCGTAGTCGAAGAAGGCGTAGAGCATGGCGTTGCGGGCACGGTCATAGGCGTCGCGCACTTCCGTCGGGGCCGATCCGCTCAGGGCGACCTCGCCGATCATCCGATGATGGTCGGCCAAGGTCATGAAGCGCACGCCCTCGGCCTCGACGACACAGAGGTTGTCGAAGCGGCTATCGGGCTTGAGTATCTCGTCGGCGGACTTGTAGGCAATGGTCAAGCATAGCCATCGACTTGCGGAAAGCAGAGGCGATACTGCGATGGGGCGGCGCGGCGCCGACCGTGGGGCGGAGCGATGTTCAAGAAGCTGTTTGGCGCCGCTCCGAAACGCGCCCCCCGCCGCGGGAAGAGCTGTCCTATTTCGGCGACCAGATCGTGCTGGTTCCCAGTCGCGACCTGATGGGCCAGTTCTCCAGATCGCCCAACGGGCGCTACATGCTGGTTTGGTCCGACGCCGACCAGGCCGGCGGGCGCGGCGGCTTTCGGGAGAGCGGCGAAGGGCGCTACCTGTTGCTGGATGACGGTCAGGTCATAGTCGAGGGGGGCCTGCAACGCCTCAACGACGGCAAGGTCGCCGACAATGGCGTCTTCCTGTTGAACGACTGGCTGTTTAGTCAAAGCCTGCACGGTAAGGTTTGCGCCTTCGCCGCCGACGGACGGCCGCTTCTGGCCCATCCGGTAGCGGCCAATCTCTACAATAACGGCCTGTCGGCCGACGGCGGCTTCGCGGCCGTCCACACCTGTAACGCTCCGACCGACGACGCCAACCGCCTCATGGTCTTTGACCTTGGCACGGGCGTCTTGGCCGCCAAGTTCACACCGGAGATCGGGTGGGCGGATCACTACGCGTTTTCGGGCCCCGATCGCATCGTTCGCCTCGGCCTGCGCGACGGAGGGCAGTTCGCCTATAGCTTCGATGGCGTCTTCGTCGACCGCGCCGCCTGGCTCGATCATGGCCTAGCCACGGGCCAGCTGATGGTGCTGGAAGCGCTCGTTCGCGACGCCGGTGGCCGGATCGACGCCGCTTTGGCGGTTCGCATGGCGCCGGGCCTGGAAAGAGCGTTGGCGCAGCCGAATCTGCACTCCTCGTCGCGCGCCCGGCTGCTCCGATACCGGGCCGAAGGCCACGAAGCGCAGGGCGAGGCCAAGGCGGCTCTCGCCGTCTATGAGGAAGCGCTGCTCGCCGACCCGAAGCTAGGCGTGAAGCGAAAGATCAGCCAGCTGCGCAAGCAACTGGCTGATTGACGGGCCGACGCCCTCAACGGCTTTGCCGCCGCTAGGCTTCGACGAGGGTCCGCACGCGCGCGTAGTCAGGCGCGGCGTCCGGCGAGCCGCGACGCCGATGTTCCGCCGCCACGGCGTCTTCGGGGCGTTCGATACCCAGGTCGAAGTGCTGTAACGCCGCATCGGCGAGAATGGGCAGGCCCTGCACGCTGTTCTCGGCGAGAAACGCTTCGGACATCGCCCGCGCCTTGGGCCACAGCCAATTGGGCTCGCCGGTGAGGGAGAAGAAGTGCGTTTCAGCCTTTCGCGGCCCGATCCAGAGCCAGGGGGCCAAGCGCTCCACACCATCGGCGCTAATCCGCCAAAGCGGATAATAGTCGCGACTGAACAGTACCTTGGAGCCGTCTTCTAACGTCCAGTAGCCATAGGCCCGCCAATAGCGTGATGGAATGAAGTCGGCCGGACGAACCTTCGGCCGGACCACTTCGAACGTGGCGCAATGGAGGATGCTGTCTTCAAGCAGAACCCGCGCGCCGCGGTAGCCGTAAGATAGCAGGTAGCCGAACTCGGTCGATCGCCCCGCAGACTTGATCCTCACCAGATCCCCACGACCGCGCGGCGTGGCCTGGAGCAAGGTGCCGCGCCGCCAGGCCGCCGTGCGCAACGCCAGATGATCCGCCAGCGTCCAGGACCGATCGCCGGTCAGACGGGCCATCGACAGCGCGTATTGCACGTCGCCGTCAGGTACATCGAGATGGGTGGAAAGCGCGATGATCTGGCGGTCGACCCGAGCGAGAAACGCCTCCTCGGGCAGATCTTGATCCACCGCACTGGGCGGCCTGCCCTGCTCGGCCCGTTCGAAGGCGTACCAATCGGCGTAGCCAAGGGCTCGGGCGAGCCCTTCCTGTATGGAAGAGAGCCGGACGCCTGGCAACGCCTTGGAGATCCGCTGCGCAGCCTTCTTCGCACGGTCACGGTTTTGGAAAACGAAAGTCATGTCGTACCCGATCGCGGTGCTGTTTCACGGCGTGTCCACTGCGCCCGCCAGCACCTGGAAAGGGTGTGAGAGGGTCTTTTCGATCGATGTCCCTGCCCGGAAGGCTTCGCCAATGTGGACGGCGCGGCGGGGTGAGCCACGCACTGATGTTAGCCGATTTCGCATCCCAAAGCCAGCAAGCCGGCCGGATCGGCAACGCCGCATGGAGCGAATCCGACTTTAATGATGAAATCACCTCGTTTGGTCCGGAGCGCACGGCGATGTCGCAACTGTCAAAACGTGTGGTCACGGAAGCGGGCAAGATCATCCGCGGCCGTCCATCGCTGTGCGATGAAACCATTGAGGCGTTCAGAACGGCGCATGCCTGGCGCGAAGCCCATGCCATCCCGATGCGTAAAGTGAGACTCGAACTTGGCCTGCGCGCACGCCGTATCGATATCGGCTCAATTGTCGCCGGCCGCCTCAAGCGGATGCAATCGATCAGACGGAAGATGGAGCGCCACACCGTCACGCTACACCAGATGCAGGACATTGCCGGCTGCCGCGCCATAGTGGGCAGCGTAGCTGAAGTCGACCAGCTCATGGAGATCTATCGGGCTGGCGCCAGCCGGCACAAGGTACGCCGCATCTACGATTATGCGAGTTCGCCCAAGCCTAGCGGCTATCGCTCCCAACATTTGGTGATGGAGTTTCAGGGCAAAGACGAGGATGCGGCATTCGACGGGCGATTGATCGAACTGCAGGTGCGGACGACTTTGCAGCATGCGTGGGCCACGGCGGTGGAAGCCGTTGGCCTCGTGCGCGCCGAGGAGTTGAAGAGCGGCCGAGGATCCACCGATTGGCTGCGACTTTTCACCCTGATGGCTCGGAACTGGCGCTGGAGGAAGGCAGCTCGATCGCCGACAATGTTCCTGGGCAGGCCGATCTCAGACTCCAGGAGCTCGTCGAAATTGCCGATCGGCTTGATGCGGTACGCACGCTTGAGGGCCTTAATCGCGCCCTGCTGCAAACCGAGTCCATGCCTAGCGAGCGGGGGCAATCCTACCTGATCCAGTTCGACAACGCCCGGCAGACCGTCGACGTCAGGCGGTTTTCGGCATCCAACAACGTCGCCAAGGCCTATTTCGCCGCCGAGCAGAAAGGCCCAGACGTCGTCATGGTCGAGGTGGAAAGGGTCGAGGATCTTCGCGCCGCCTACCCAAACTACTTCCTTGACGTTCGCCTGTTCACAGGCAGGCTCAAGCGTCTCGTCCTGCACGGTGAGACCGCAGCCCAACTCCCGCCCAGAGCCCGCTCGAAGTACAATCTCGATTGGCTCAAGGACGCCGAATTCCTGTTTGGGCGGCGTCGATAACCTCGCCGCGCGGCCGTCAAGTCGACTCCGGACCGATAAGGTCTACGCGAATGCCGCGCCCCCGGAGTTTGACCGCGTTGAGCGGCAAGATTTCGACACCGTCGGGGCGAGCGCGCCGCGCCGACCAGAAGTCGGCTTCGCCCGCCCGCCGTGGCGCTTGTTTTAAGTCGGTCCCCGCAAACTCCATCCGATCGACCGCCAAGGCCGACTGAACATCAACCGCCATCAGGAGCGCTTGATCGCCGAAGACTGAGATAAGGCCCGCTTGGAAGTCTTCGGTCGCATCGGGAGGCAACCTAACCACCCCCGACCGAGTGATCGCCGCAACCATCATCAGCCTTGAACCGTCCTCGTCATCGACGACGGCTAAATCCGCGCTATCCAAGTCCAGGCCACCGGGTTGATCGGCCTTGGCCAGATTCAAGAGCTCGGCGCTGTGTCCATATCCCAAGCCCTGCGCCAGGGCGGCAAAGTGGCCAAGCCCAACACCACGCTGCATTGCGGTCTGCTCTTTGGGCGTCGCCTCGCGCTCCCCGTCCCTGGGATCATCGACCCAAAGATAGGGCCTTTGCAGCTTGGGGTCCCGGCGACGGCCCAACGGGTGGCGATCGCAAAACGCTTGACCTCGAGTTCGTCGGCGCCCGCCATGATTTTCACGCGCCTGGCCTGCTCGCGCGCCTTGTCGAGAGCAGCACGCGGTCCTGCGGCATTATGAGACCCCTTGGCTTCTGCCACGGCGACCGTGCCAGATCCCGACGCGGTGGAGACGATCCAATCAGGGAGATCACCGACGCCGTCCCGGTGGAGCGACAGGTCGGGCCAGGCATTAAGTGCTGATAGATCGCCTCGAATGGGTTCGAAGTGATGGAAGCCCGCGTAGCGCGTCAAATACGCCCGAGCGATGAAACGCCCGAAGAGACCCGACAGCGCCGTGCGCGTCTCGCGGATCTGCCCCAGCTGCGCGATCCAGCGAAAGCTGCTTGTGTGGGGATCAAGCAGATCGGTCATGAAAATGTCGAATGGCGAAGCCGATAGATCCAGCTGCACAATCTCGCGCATAGCCGCCTCGGCAATCTCCATCGTCGTCAAAGACACGGTCGATGGACCTGGCTGGTACAGCCCGTCCTCGAAGTACGCGTGGTTGAAATAACGTGTCGACACGATCAGCGCCAAATCGCTATCGCCGCGCCCCATCCGATAAGATTGTGCATGTCACCCCCACAACTCTAAATTGAAGGTTCCATGATCCAGCCACAGGAGCAACCGTGAGTCATCCCACGCCGGACATCGACCTCCTGGACGCAGAAAAAGTGCTGTTTGAAGAGATCGAATTCGACGGAGCCAAGCTGCGTTACGACACCCATCGCCAGAATGGCGAGCGTGTGGAGCATCTGTTTGAGTTGCTCGTCGCCCGCATGGCGATCCCGCAGCATCGGGTCCACTGGTTCACCGACCCGCTGTTCAATCCTGGTGGCCGAGGGCGTTCACGCCAGGACCGATGGAGCCAAAACGGAACCAGTGGCCGGGACGTCTTCTATCACCCCAGCTTTCTGTCCTATTTCCAATATTTCGTCTGTGGTCCGCACCTGTCCGCAGGCCTGATCCTAGCTTTCCGCCAGGCCGTGGAGGACTGCGGCATGGTCACATCCGGCGACATCCCTGTGCTGAGTAAGACCGCACGCGCCCTAGCGCGGCAGCATGGCGCGCGCGAGCCTGATGAATTCTACAAGCTTGCTTTGGATTGTGGCCTTGGGGGGCGGGCGGATTTCATCCGTGACGCCGTGCGCAGCGTGAAATAGGGCATCGTCGCCACGCCCGACGGACGCAGCCACGCCCCTGGCCGCATGGTGCAGTCTAAGCTATCGCCAGCCATGGAAAACGCCACAGACCTTCGCCGCTATACGAACTTGCCGAGCCTAATCGACACGCTAATGCGTCGACAGATCACTCTGGGTGGATATGCCCATTGGGTAGACGCCAATGACCGGCGAGCCATGCGGCTCTACCAGGAAACGCTGCATTACGGCTTCGTTGGCGCAATGTGCCTGACCCGCGCCGCCGAGACTTTCCATCATTGGGAAATCTTCGCGGGCGGCGCGGCCGGCGTTTGCATCGTCTTCAAGCGGGAGGCCTTCGAGCAAGCGTTTCGAGGCCGAACGCATTTCATGGCTAAGCCCATGGAATATACTCAACTCACTCAAATCGGCGCGCTCCAGGCCAACGACATTCATCGCCTGCCGTTCTTGAAGCGAGAGGGGTTCCGCGATGAGCGAGAGTTCCGACTGCTCGGCTACACGGTCGAGCCGCTAAGCACTTTGTCGGCGCCTCTACACCGGGAAATGGTCAGTCGAGTCATTGTCAGCCCCTTCGTACACAAGGCCTTCTTTGACAGCATTCAAGCTGTGCTTAGAGCGATCGAGGGCTGGAGCGACCTACCGATTCAGCGCTCCAGCCTAACCGACAACGATACCTGGCAAGCCGCGCTGACGGACTTCGTTGCACGGCACGGTTCAGTCTACAGCCCATGGATGGAGTTCGACGCCGAACAAATCCTGACTGAGGACTGACGGCGCTAGACACGCCTTCCGGTCCGGCCGCGGACGAAGCCGCGATCTGAAGCCATGAACCGTCGAAGCATTTCGGGGATCAGCTTAGGAAGCTCGACGAGCTTGCCTCCGGCCTGGGCAGGCATGGCTTTGGCATAGTCGAGGAGATCCCGATGCACATTGGCCGGCAGATCGACCGTGACCTTGATCGGCGTATCATCCTCGATCAGCGTTATTTTCAAACCGCTCACGGCAGGCTCCTTTCTGAATAGGGCTCCAGCACCAGGTCGCGGGTCAGCAGCACCCGTAGCGGCGCGCCAGGCCGGATGGTCAGGGTCGGGGCCAGATCCAGGCTCTTGCCGACCATCTGCTGACCGACACTACTGGCGGTGTCGGCGCCGGCCCGGTGCACGGCGCGGGCTAGGTCGGACTCCTCGCTCGAGGATCCGGCCTCGGCGCCGGTGGCCAGCAGGGTGCTGAGCCCGGCGGCGGCCAGAACACGGCCGCCATGGCGATCGACGCCGTCCTGCAGACCCGCCATGCCTTGCGCGTCGGCGCCGGGCAGCTTGTCCAGCACGATTGAGCGCCCCGAGGGCAGGATCAGCCGCGTCCAGACGACCCGAAGCCGGCTCTGGCCGCTCTGGACCTGGGCGTCATAGTCACCGACCAGGCGCGCCCCGGCCGGGATCAGCAGCACGCCGCCGCCCAGACTATCGAACACGTCCTGAGTGACTTGAGCGATGGCGACGCCCGGCGCGTCCGACCGCAAGCCGGTGACCAGGGCGGCGGGAATGATCGCGCCGGCCTGCAGGATATAGGGCGAGACCGGCGCTTGCAGCCGCTCGGCGCTGGTGGTCCGCGGATCGCCCGCTTGCCCGCCGTCGGCCATCCTGGAAGGACCAAGCGCTCCTGAACCACTCCCCTGCCCCGATGCCGGCGTCGTGTCACGCCGGACCGAGGCTGTTACGAAAAGACCGCTCTGGATCGCGGCGCGCCGAGCCTCCCGCGCGGCCTCAATCCGCGGATCGACTGGTGCGGAAGCGGCCGGGGCCATGGCGGGGCGTTCGAGCCCGCCGACCGGTAAGGCCGTCGGATCGCCAGCCTGACGCGCCCGCGCCGCGCTCAAGATCGGCCGACCCAGGTCGCCCGGCAGCGGTGGCCCCAGCGCCGGCACGCTGGCCGGACCGACATAGCCGCGCGGCAAGGCGGTGACGCGTTCGGGCGGCGGCGATGGCGTATAAGTCGCCTCGACTGCCGCCGGCTTGCGCTTGTCCATCAGCGACCAGCTCACCGCCCCGGCCACGCCGACGATCAGCACCGCGCTGACGACCAGCAGGGCGCGGCGCGAGACCTGGGCCACCGGCGCGGGCGTTCCGCGCAGCCGCAAGGTCTTGGCGATGGCCTTCTCGGCCTCTTGCGGATCCTGGCTCATCGGGAAGCCTCCGTCAGCGGGGTCAGGCGGGTCAGGCGAACGGCCTGGGCCTGGCGCTTGCCGCCGAGCCGCAGCTCACCCCGATCGAACAGGCGATCGACGACCAGACGGCGTGCCTCCACATGGTAGTTGATCAGCTCGGCGGTCTTGCCGTCGGGACCAACCCGATAGAGCGGCGGCAGGTCGCTCAGGTCGATGGACGGCGCAAATTCGATGAAGACCCGCCGGCCGTCGTCGAACACCCGGGCCGGCCGCCAGAGCGGATGGTCGCCGCTGATCCGGTAGGCCAGGTTCAGCGGCCCGGGCGGCGGGTCCGCGACGGGGGCGACCGACATCGGCGCCGACGGCGCCGGGATCACCACCGGCGCGGAAGCCGCCGCGTAGCGCCAGGACACCTGGGACAGCCAGGTCCGGGACGAGGCGCGCAGCTCCAGGTGATAGGTGCGCCGGTCGGTGTTGATGATCAGGTTGGTGGCCAGGTTCGCCGCGGTCGGCTTGATCATCACATGAACGCGACGCTGCTCGCCGGCCCCGCTGATGGTGTCGCCGATCACCCAGCGGGCGGTGTCGCCCGCCGCCACCGGACCGGATCCGACCAAGGCCTCGCCAGGTTCCAGGATGATGTCGGTGATCCGACCAGGCATGGCGATCACCGCAAACACCGCTTCATCGGCAAAGGCGAAACGTTTGGCGCCGCCGGGAACCGCCAGCTGGCCGGATGGCTGGCCCGCCGAAACGCCCGGAAGAAACAGGCCAACTATCATGGCTGCGACCAGGCGGGTCATGCGCCGAACTCCTTGGACCACGAGATCCCCGAGATGAAGACGCCCAGCGGGTTGGCGCGCAGGCCCTCGGGCGTGCGCGGCGGCTTGACCACCACGGTCAGGATGGCGCTCCAGCGCTCGGTGGCCGCCAGCTGGCCGTCGGCATAGCGCTGCTCGGTCCAGGCCACGCGAAAACTGTCAGGGGTGGCGCGCACGACGCTGGACACAGTGACCACCACCTGGGCCCGGCCGACCTGGGCGAAGGGGTCATCGCGGCGGGCGTAGTCGGAGAGCGCCGCCGCGCCGGCCGCGTCGGTGAAGTCATAGGCCGCAGCCAGGCCTGGCGCATGACCACCGGGTCGGTGGAGACCGCCCGTACGTCGGTGATGAAGCGCGCCAAGGTCCAGGCGATCATCGGATCGGTGGCCCGCGCGCCCTGCACGGCAGGCGCAACGACCCGCGGTTCGCCACGCGATCGACCTCAACGACCCAGGGGGTGACCCCGCCGCGCAGGGCGAGACCAACCAAGCCCGCCGACAACCGCCCGACAGCGCCAACAGGCTCAAGGCCATCAGCCGCCAATTGGCCGCCTGGACCCTGGCCGCGCCCATCCGCTCGTCCCAGGCCTGACCGGCCCGCTGATAGGGGGTCTCCGGCTGCGGCGTCGCGCCATAGCGCGCCGATCCCTTCAAGGGGTTCATTTCAGTCCTCCTTCAGGCTGGGTGCGGCTCCGCCGCTCGAACTGTCGCCGCTGCCGGCGGCGTGGATGGCCACGCCCACGCCATGGGCCAGGGCTTGCTTGTGCTGGAGGTCACGGGCCCAAGCCGGCGGAGCGGACGCGCCGCCTTCGCCGCCGCCGCTGTCGCCACCCTCG
>NZ_PEGG01000039.1 GCF_002737765.1 Caulobacter sp. B11
AGCGTCATCACGATCTCCGAACGGCGATTCTTGCCGATTTAAAGCTCGGGACGCGATTCGACGGCCGAGCGGTTCGGATGTGACGCTAGGGTCGGAAAGTAAGCTTATGGTTAACGCGCGTAAACCATAAGCAGCCCGCGACGTCCTGTCGCGCGAGTCAGCTCGGCGCGCCCTGCCCGGGCTTCAGCTGACGCCGTTGAACACGTCACCCGGATCGTAGTCGGGCGCGGACTTGAGTCGCAGGACGTCTTCACGCGGAAACTGCTGCAGGGTCTCGCCCGTCAGGCGGTCCACGGTCTTGTAGACATAGCCGCCGGGAACGGGGCCCTCTTCGATTACCAGCCGCACGTCATTGGGCTGTCGACCTTGGGCCGGGCCTGAAACGACGGCGCCGTCCGTGGCGGGGCCAGGGACGGGGGCGATAGGCGTAGAAGGTTTGAGTGCCGACAACTCGGGATAGACGGGTGTCAGCGCGACATTCTTATCCATAACTCCTCTTCGCTGGCGAAATGGCCAGCGCCTCTTGTGACCCTTTCCCCTTCGGCGGAAGCGCCCGAAGAAAGGTGAGGCGGGCCCCGAAGGACCCGCCTCCTCTTGTTCCTTAGCGGAACAGGCTCAGAACCGACGAAGACGACTGGTTGGCGATCGACAGCGCCTGGACGCCCAGCTGCTGCTTGGTCTGCAGCGACTGGAGCTTGGCGCTTTCCTTGGCCAGGTCGGCGTCGACCAGGTTGCCCACGCCGGCGTCGAGGCTGTCTTGCAGCTTGCCGACGAAGGTCAGGTGGGTGTCGAGACCGGTCGAGCTGGTGCCCAGCGAGGCCAGCTTGTTGGTCGCCGTTTGCAGGGCGGTCGTGATCGTGGCGATCATGGTCTTGGCGGCGGCGGCGGTCGCGAAGGTCGAACCCGCGGTCAGGCCCAGGCCCGTCAGCGAGATCGTCTTGGCGGCGACGGTGAAGGCCGTGCCGTCCGAGTTGGCCAGGAAGGCCAGCTTGGTGGTCGAACCGTCCGCGACGCTGACGCCGTTGAACTTGGCGTTGGTGACAGCCTTGGTGATCTGGTCGCGCAGCGAGGTGAAGTCCGAGACCAGGGCGTTGAACGAGGCGGTGTTCAGCGAGGTGTCGGAAGCGGCCAGGGCCTTTTCCTTCATCTTGCCGAGCAGGTCGGTGACGGTGTCGCCGGCGGCCAGGGCCACGTCGATGGTGGATTGACCGCGTTGCAGGGAGTCCTTCACGGCGTTCAACGAGCTGGCTGCGGCCGACTGGTTCCGGGCGGTGGCCCAGATGGCGCCGTTGTCCTTGGACGAAGCGATCTTCTTGCCGGTGTTGATGCGTTGTTGCGTGACCTGAAGTTCACTGTTGGTGGTGTTCAGGTTCTGCAGGGCGATCATCGCGCCCGAGTTCGTGTTGATGCTGTTCAGCGCCATTACGATAGGTCCTATTCAAGGTGTCCGGCGTCATTTTGACAGCCAGGAGCATTTTGCTCAGGACTCTAGGAAGCAATGACCGGGCCAATCCTGCCGCCCTGCGACATTCGGCGCAAACAACTGTATTTGCTGCGTTATAGGTCTGTTTACCACGCCTCAGACCGGCAAGATCTGCCGCCTTGCGGCGCCGATCGGCAATTTCTGCCGGGCAGATCTGGCGCCGACGGCGTTGTCGCGGGCAAAGAAAAACGCCGGATGGTCGAAACCATCCGGCGTGCTTTGGAGCCATAACCTGGCGTGGAGCCGATCAGCCCTTGAAGAGGGACATGATCGATTGCGGCGCCTGGTTGGCGATCGAAAGCGCTTGAACGCCGAGTTGCTGCTTGGTTTGCAGCGACTGCAGCTTGGCGCTTTCCTTCGCCAGATCCGCATCCAACAGGTTGCCCACGCCGGCGTCCAGGCTGTCCTGGAGCTTGCCGATGAAGGTCAGGTGCATATCGACCCCGGTCGAGTTGGTGCCCAGGGTCGCCAGCTTGTTCGTCGCGGTGGTCAAGGCGGTGGTCACGGTTGCGATCATCGTCTTGGCGGCCGCCGCGGTGGTGGTGAACGTCGTCGCCGCGGACAGACCGATGCCCGTGAGGGACAGGGTCCGCGCCGTCACTGTGAAGGCCGTGCCGTCCGAGTTGGCCAGGAAGGCCAGCTTGGTGGTCGTGCCGTCGGCGACACTGACGCCGTTGAACTTGGCGTTGGTGACAGCCTTGGTGATCTGGTCGCGCAGCGAATCGAAGTCAGCCTTGAGCGCGTTGAATGAGGCGGTGTTCAGCGAGGTGTCGGAAGCGGCCAGGGCCTTTTCCTTCATCTTGCTGAGCAGATCGGTCACGGTGTCGCCAGCAGCCAGGGCCACATCGATCGTCGACTGACCGCGCTGGAGTGAATCCTTCACGGCGTTCAACGAAGACGATGAAGCGCTCTGCATCTTACCCATCGACCAGATCGCGCCGTTGTCCTTGGCGCTCGAGACCCGCTTGCCGGTGTTGATGCGTTGTTGTGTGGTTTGCAGCTCCGAGTTGGTCGTGTTCAGGTTTTGCAGCGCGATCATTGCGCCGGAATTGGTGTTGATCGAGTTCATCATGGTCGTGGACCCCATTTTGGAGGAGAGCCCCGGCATTTTGCCGGTCGGACCTTATGTCCACATCAGCCCTCGCAAGCGCCGGGCCACCACGGGCCACGACCAGGTCAATTCCACACCGCTGATTTTGTTCAGTTATCTTGGCTGAAGACCCAGAATCAAAACCGCCCGGCGAATGCAATATTCGCCGGGCGGCAGGAATTTCCGAAGGGTCTGGGCAGTTATCGCCGCAAGCGCGGCGGGGGGTCAGGTCGCGTCGGCGCGACCGGCCAGGCCCTGCATGATGATGCGGTTGATTTCGACCAGCGGTTCGAACTCCTCCTCCTTGCGCATCACGGCGCTGGAGTGACGTCCGACCCAGAGGCTGAGCGAGATGATGCTGGCGCGAAGCTGGTCCGGCAGGGTGTTTTCCGGCAGGGCGCAATCGGTCGCCAGGGCCGACCAGACACGGCGGTTCCAATCCAGCGCGGTGATCCGCGTCTGGATGTCGTCCACCGGCGCCTGAGCCGCCTCCATCAAGGCCCGGGTTACTTGCCCGAACAGACGGTATTCGGTCTCACGAGGATTTTCAGTCCTCGTGGCCGCCTGCTGGTACGCCCGTAGAGACATTCCCCAACCTCTCGTCTTCGTATTCGATCAATTTACGGCTCAGCATGAGCGCTTTGTAGTATTCGCGTGCCATCACATGTTTCGAGATGGCGATGCAGTCCGTGAGCACGGCGGGATTGCGGACAACCCCATGAACTCGGTCAAGCGTAAGGCGAATTCATCGTATTGGCGTTCCGCCTGGGCCTCTTCCAGGTACATCATCATGACCGGAAAATAGATGTGGCGGGCCGGCGTCGTGACCTGGTCCGGCTGCATGATGTCTTTCTCGCGAAGCACCGAGGCCTTGTTTTGCAAGACCAGGACACCGCGTCGATCGCCGTTCTGGACGACCGCACCATTCAGCACGAACTTTTCACCGGGCTTCAGCGACAGCTTCAAAGGCACTTTTGGCCGCTCCTTTCAGCATCGCTGCGTTACCCGTCCGTCGAGATGACGGCGCAAGCGGAAACTAGGGCGGCCGGGGTTAACGCCGTATTGCCAACCCTGCGACCGTGAGACGCAGCTTAGGACTCAGTTAAGCATACTCACCCAGAGGATGATGGCATCCAATGGCCAAGGCTCCACAAATGTCGCGCAATCGCTCGTCGCAGATCTCGTCCAGCGCCTTGATCATGGCCGAGGAAGCCGTGTCGCAGGCGGTGCAGCTGGGCTTGAAGGCCACCGCCGTCGGTGATTCGGCCTCGACCGAGGCGCTCAGCAGGCTCAATCGGGCCGCCAACGAGCTGCGCAATCAGGACACCGCCCGGCTTTTGGCGCGCGCGATCGCCGCCATGCAGAATCGCGACTTCGCCAAGGGCGAGAAGCTGGCCCTCAAGGCCCTGGAACGCGACGGCATGCTGGGGGTCGCCTGGCATGTCCTGGGCATCGCCCGCGAGAAGAACGGCGACTTCGCCGGCTCGATGAAATGCTACGAGGCGGCGCTGAAGCTGCTGCCCAATCATGGGGCCGTGGCCGGCGACCTGGGTCGTCTGGCCTCCCGCCTGGACATGCCCGAGCTCGCCGCCAAGTTCTTCGTGCACTATCTCAACGCCCGTCCGGGCGACCTGGAGGGCACCAACAACCTGGCCTGCGCCCTGCGCGACCTCAATCGCTGCGAGGAGGCCGTCGAGGTCCTGCGTCCGGCGATCCAGGAGAATCCAGAGCAACCCCTGCTGTGGAACACCCTGGGGACGGTGATGTGCAGCCTCGGCGACGGCGTCACCGCCGTGACCTTCTTCGACGAGACCCTGCGCCTGGCCCCGACGTTTGGCCGCGGCTATCACAACCGCGCCTATGCCAAGCTCGACCTCGGCGACGTCGAGGGCGCCCTGATCGACTGCGACGCCGCGATCGCCGCCAATGATAGCCCCGAGGAGCTGGCGACAATGAGCTTCGCCCGCTCGACCATTCTGTTGGCGCTTGGCCGCGTGGCGGAAGGCTGGAAGGCCTATGAGGCGCGCCTCGACCCCGCCCTGATCGAGGCGCCGCGTTTCAGCTTCGAGGCGCCGCGCTGGACTCCGGACCAGCCCCTGGCCGGCAAGCACCTGATGGTCTGCGCCGAACAGGGTCTCGGCGACGAGGTGATGTTCGCCAATCTGGTGCCCGATGTACTGACGGCTCTGGGTCCGGACGGCCACATGACCCTGGCGGTCGAGCGGCGGTTGGTCCCGCTGTTCGAACGCAGCTTTCCCCAGATCACCGTCATCAAGCACAAGACGGTCTCCTATGAAGGCCGCGTCTATCGCGGCGCGCCCGACATCGAGGACTGGAGCGGCATCGACCTCTGGGCCCCGATGGCGTCCCTGCTCGAGGTCTTCCGGCCCACAGTCGAGAGCTTCCCGGCCAAGGACCGCTACCTGACCGCCGATCCGGAGCGCGTCGCGCACTGGCGCAAGGTCCTGGAAGGCGCGCCCAAGGGCCCCAAGGTCGGACTGCTCTGGAAGAGCCTCAAACTGAATGGCGAGCGGGCCCGGCAGTTCTCGCCATTCCGCCTCTGGGAGCCGGTGCTGAAAACGCCCGGCGTCTCGTTCATCAACCTGCAATATGGCGACTGCGCCGAGGAAATCGCCCTGGCCAAGAGCGAGTTCGGCGTCGAGATCTGGCAACCGCCCGGCATCGACCTGAAACAGGATCTCGATGACGTCGCGGCCCTGAGCTGCGCCCTCGACCTCGTCGCGGGCTTCTCGAACGCCACGATCAACCTGGCCGGAGCCTGCGGCGCGCCAATCTGGCTGTTGACGGGCGCGGCGGCCTGGACCCGCCTGGGGACCGACGCCTATCCCTGGTATCCTCAGGCTCGCTGTTTCACCTCGCCCGACTATCAGGACTGGGGCCCGGTGATGGAAGAGGCCGCGACGGCCCTGGTCGAACTGGCTTCCGCAAGAGGCTGAGATGAACACCGCCTCCCCCTCCGTGCTCACCGTCCTGCAGGCCCGAATGTCGTCACGCCGCCTGCCGGGCAAGGTGTTGGCGGACCTCGAGGGGGCGCCGATGATCCTGCGTCAGATCGAACGCCTGCGCCGCGCGCCCAGCCTCGGCGCGATCGTCGTCGCCACCTCGATCGAGGCCAGCGACGAGCCCCTGGCCCATTGCCTGGCGGCGGCCGGTGTGCCCGTTCATCGCGGCGCGCTGGACGACGTTCTTGGACGCTTCGCCGACACCCTGGAGCATTTTGGCCCGGCCAAGACCGTGGTTCGCCTGACCGCCGACTGCCCGCTCGCAGACCCCGAGGTCATTGAAGCCACCCTGGCCCTGCACCGCCGGACCGGAGCGGACTACGCCTCAAGCACCGCGGCGGGGCGGACCTTCGCCAAGGGCCTGGACGTCGAGGTGATGACCGCGGCCAGCCTGCTGACCGCCGCCGCCGAAGCGACCGAGGCCTATGACCGCGAGCACGTCACGCCGTTCATCTACAACCATCCCCAGCGCTTCACCGTCGTGGGCCTGACCCAGCCAGCCGATGAGGGCGATGTGCGCTGGACGGTCGACCTGCCCGACGACCTGGAATTCGTCCGCGCCGTCTATGCGGCGCTCTACCCAGTCAAGCCGGCCTTTACCTCCGACGACGTCCGAGACCTGGTGTCGCGACGACCCGATCTGGCCCGGCTTGGCGGTGAACGGAGGCTTTAGAACCGCGATGACCCGGATCATCCTGCGCGACCTCATCGAGGCGGACCGCACTCGCATCCACGCCTGGCGCAACAGCCCCGAAGTCGCCGCCTACATGTACGCCGATCATCCGATCACGACCGCCGAACATGACCGCTGGTTTGACGGCCTGGCGGGGGACGTCCGCCGCCGGTACTGGATCATCGAGGTCAATGACGAGCCCGTGGGCCTCGCCAACCTGGTCAATATCGACCGTACGACCGGGCGCTGCGACTGGGCCTACTACCTGGCCAGCCCCTCCGTTCGAGGCCTGGGCGTCGGGTCGTTCGTCGAATTCTGGGTCATCGACTACGTCTTCAGCGTTCTGGGCCTACGCAAGCTTTGGTGCGAGGTCCTGTTGTCGAACGAGGCGGTCTGGGGGCTGCATCTGATGCATGGCTTCGAGCGCGAGGCGTTGTACCGGGCCCATGTGATCAAGAACGGCGAGCCGGCTGACGTGGTGGGCCTGGGCTTGCTGGCCGAGGACTGGGCGGGTCGCCGCCCCGCCATGCGTGAGCGTCTGTTGGCCAAGGGCTTCGACATCGCCTGAGGTCGCGCCGGTTCAGGGCGGAACTCCTGGCCTCGGCGAGACGTTTCTGCGGGAGACCAAGCCCGAGAGAGCCAGGAGCCGCCATGTCCACCGATCCCGATTTCGACGGCGCTGACGCCCAAGACCGCGCCGAGGCGCTGGACGAGACCCATCTGACCGAAGACGGCGAGGCGATCGCCAATTTCGATGACCTCGACGACGTCCTGGACGTCACCGTGGCGGACGGCGACGCCGATGAGGACGAGGATCCCGACCCCGACCTCGTCGAGGACGATGAACTGGACGAAGTCCAGGAAATCCTCGAATCAGGCCGCGACGACGAAGGGCTGGACGTCGATCGCGAGCCGCTCGACGCCATCGCCGGCGACGATCTCGATATCGACGAGACCCTCGGCGGCGACGATGACCAGCCGGCCGATTTCGAGTCCACGACCCTTGATAAAGACGACATCGAGGCCCTCGGCCACGCCGACGAGGCTTGAACGATCCAGCCGGTTTCGAATAGCCACGCACATCCCTTGCCAAGCGCGCGCGCGCCGGTAGTTTGGTCGCTCGTTTTGAACACTTGTTCGAAGGGCCATGGGCCCCGGCTGAGGACGGCAATGAGCCAGCGTTTCGAAGGCACCAAAGACTATGTCGCCACCGACGATCTGAAGGTGGCGGTCAACGCCGCCGTGGCGCTGGAGCGGCCCCTGCTGATCAAGGGCGAGCCGGGCACCGGCAAGACCGTGCTGGCCTATGAGGTCGCCAAGGCCATGGGCGCGCCCCTGCTGACCTGGCACATCAAGTCGACCACCAAGGCCCAGCAGGGCCTTTACGAGTACGACGCCGTCACCCGCCTGCGCGACAGCCAACTGGGTGATGAGCGCGTCAAGGACGTCGCCAACTACATCAAGAAGGGCAAGCTCTGGGAAGCCTTCGAGGCCCCCGTGCGCCCCGTGCTGCTGATCGACGAAATCGACAAGGCCGACATCGAGTTCCCCAACGATCTGCTGCAGGAACTCGATCGCAACGAATTCTACGTCTACGAGACCGGCGAGACGATCGCGGCCAAGGTCCGGCCGATCATCATCATCACCTCCAACAACGAGAAGGAACTGCCCGACGCCTTCCTGCGCCGCTGTTTCTTCCACTATATCCGCTTCCCCGACGAGGCGACGATGCAGGCCATCGTCGACGTGCACTTCCCGGGCATCAAGCAGAAGCTGGTCGCCGAGGCCCTGCGGATTTTCTACGACATGCGCAAGGTGCCGGGCCTCAAGAAGAAGCCCTCGACCTCGGAACTGCTGGACTGGCTCAAGCTGCTGCTGGTCGAGGACATCGACGAGGCCACCCTGCGGGAAAAGGATCCGACCAAGCTGATCCCGCCCCTGCACGGCGCGCTGCTCAAGAACGAGCAGGACGTCCATCTGTTCGAACGGCTGGCCTTCCTGGCGCGCCGCGAGGGCTCGGGCGCGCGTCCGGGGCAATAGGCCGCGGCCGGTCGGTGGATCGTTAAGCCGATTTCATTGGACCTCGCGCATGGGTCACCTCAGGTTCGCCTGAATTCGAGGAACACCCCTATGCGCGCTGCTCTGTTGATCTCGGCCTCGGCCTCGCTGCTGGTTCTGGCCGCCTGTTCACCCAAGGTCGAGGTCCACCACGGCGACCGTGGCGACAGGGTCTCGCGCTCGCCCTTGAAGGTGATCAGCAAGCTCGATTGCCCGGCGGTTCAGGGCGAGCTGCGCAAGGTCAGCGCGGCGGCGGACGGCCAGTCCTGCGTCTATTCCGGCGCCCAGGCCGAGGTGGTGCTCCGGCTTTTGCCGATGCCAGGCGGCGACGCCGAGGCGGCACTGGCCCCCATCGAGGCTGACCTGAAGACCCTGATGCCGGCCCGCAAGACGATCAGCGCGACGGAGGGCGTCAAGGCCGACGGCGATACGGCTCGCATCCGCCTGCCTGGCGTCAGCATCGACGCCCACGGCGACAAGGCCGATATCAAGATCGGCGGCCTGACCATCAACGCCAATGACGACTCCGCCGAGGTCAGGGTTTCGAAAAATCTGGTGGTTCGCGACGGCGACGCCTCGCGCAGCGTTCAGGTCAACGAATCCGCCAACAGCAAGTCCACCGTGGTCCGCGCCAGTTCGGATGAGGACGGCGGCGTCGACATCAAGGCCGACCGGGACGGCGCCGAGGTCCGTCATCGCCGGGGCGGCGACGGCGTTCGGGCCACCCTGATCCTGGCCAGTGACAAGGCGACCAGCGGCTATCGCGTCGTCGGCTACGAGGCTCGCGGCCCCAAGGGCGGGCCGATGGCCGTCGCTATCGTCAAGGCCAAGGATCGCGACGGCGGCGATCACGACATCTTCAAGGACATGAAGGCCCTGGTGCGCCACAACGTCGGGGGCTAGAGCCCCTTCCGACCTGATGAATTCATCAGAGGGCGGGAGAAAAGGCCTCTATATCAAAAGTTTAGAGCATTTTCCGATGGCCGTTTCACGCTCGACCGGAAAATGGTCCAGCGGCCAGACGGAGCCGCTAATGATCGGCTGGATCGTCCAATGCGCCGTCTCCCCGGCATGTACCGGGAAGACGGCGTTCAGGGGATGCTTGACCCTTCCTGACCTTGTCCGGCGCCTCTAGACCGGCGCCACTTCCATGACCTTGTAGGTCAGGGGCCGGCCGTCCTCGTCGGTGACGGTCACATATTCGCCGGTCGCGAAGCGGTGTTCGCCCAAGCGGTGGACGGGCTCGTCATCGGCCTCGTCGGTCTGGTCATAGTCGAAGAACCACCGGCTGCCCTTGCGGGCCAGGCGACCGTCCACGGCCTCCTCATCGGGCGAGAAGCGGCGCACGCTGCAGTCAGCCTTCACCTTGGCGTAGGCCGCTTCATCCAGCATGCCGTCGGCGGTCAGGGGGGCGGTCAGGGCATAGCCCCGATGATCATCGCCACCGGCGAATTCGGTGCCCGGATTGCGGGCGAGACGCATGACGATACGCGACAGGGACATACGATGTCCTCCTTGGTTTTCTCGGTTACGGAACGCTTTTCAGCAGCTTTAGTGCGACAGGAACAGGGAGGGCCCGTCGGTGTTGAGAAGGCTGCGGGTGGTGCCGCCGAAGATGAACTCCTGCAGACGCGGGTGCCCAAAGGCCCCGGCCACGAGGAGATCCGCTTTGACCTCTCGGGCCGCGCCCAGTAGCAGGCCGGCCGCGTCGCCCGAGCCCTCGAGGGTGCGAAGGCTGGCCGTGACGCCCCGGGCCGCGAGGAACTCCAGAGCGCGGGCCGGATCGAAGCTGCGCGATGAGGCGCCCGGCGCGCAGGCCAGCACGACCGACGAGGCCTTTTGTAGCAACGGCAGGGCCGTTCGCAGCGCGCGGCTGGCCTCCTTGCCGCCATCCCAGGCCACCAGGGCCACGCCGTCGGGCCGGAAGCCCGCCCGCGCGACGATCACCGGCCGCTGTTCGTCGGCGATCATCTGCTGGAAGGTCTCGGCCAACGGGCCGCGCCCTCGGGCGGCGGAATCGTCGAAGACGATCACGTCGGACAGGCGGGCCTCCATGGCCAGGCCGGCCCAGACGGGCGTCTCCAGACAGACGACCTTGGCGCGGGCATAGCCCAGCTCGGCCGCCATGGCCTTGACCACGCCGGCGCCCTCGGCAGCGGCTTCCTTGAGGCTCTCGATGGCGGTGATCTGCACCCCGCCCATGAAGCCCTCGCCCATCCAGGGCATCAGGTCGGCGATATCGGCGGGCGCATGGACACAGGCCAACTCGGCGTCGAAGGCCCCGGCCAGCCGCGCCGCAGCTCGCAGCAAGTCGATGTCGGTCTTCACGCCGGCCACCGGCGCCATGATTTTTGCCCAGCTCATGATCGAACTCCCCTGTTGGCGCATTTCCATGGGATGGAAGACGGCGCGTCATTGATCTTTCGCAAGCGATGCGTCAGCAAAGCCACCTTCACTGTAGGAAACGATCTCGTGGCCAAAGGGCTGCATAAGGGCCCGCCGAGGGCATGGCAGCGGATGCTTTCGGGCCGCCGGCTGGATCTGCTCGACCCCTCGCCCATGGACATCGAGATCGAGGACATCGCCCATGGCCTGGCGCGGGTGGCGCGCTGGAACGGCCAGACCATCGGCGAGCATGGCTTCTCCGTGGCCCAGCACAGCCTGGTGGTCGAGGAGATCGTCGCCCACATCAAGCCCGACCTCGAGCCGCGCTGGCGACTGGCGGCGCTTCTGCACGACGCCAGCGAATATGTGATCGGCGACATGATCAGTCCGTTCAAGGCGGCGCTGGGCGTCAGCTACAAGGACTTCGAGGCCCGGCTGGAGGACGCCATCCACATCCGTTTTGGCCTGCCGGTCAAGACGCCCGCCGCGATCAAGAAGCTGATCAAGCAGGCCGACCGGGCCTGCGCCTTTTTCGAAGCGACGCAGTTGGCCGGCTTCGACCAGGCCGAATCCCTGTCGATCTTCGGCGCCCCGCCGCCCGGCTATGACCTGAAGATCGTGCCGCTGCCGCCCTTCGAGGCCCAGGCCCACTATGTGCAGCGCTTTCATGTGCTGTCGCGGGCGGCGGGGTTCGAATCCGCGCCCAACGCCGCGTTCGAGACCGAATGAGCGCTTCGGTCGTCATCGGACTATCGGCCGTGGTCGTCGCCATCCGCGACGGCGAGGCCTTGGTCCTGACCGTGCGGCCGCATGATGCGATCACCGACGTGGCCAGCCCCCTGCCCGGCCTGCCGTTCGGCCCGTTCGACCCCGAGGGCCACCGCACCTTCGAACTGGGCCTGCGGGCCTTCGTCACTGAACAGACCCGGTTCCAGCTGGGCTATGTCGAGCAGCTCTACACCTTCGGCGACAAGGGCCGCGACGCGCCGCGCGCCGAGGTCGGGGCCGGGGCCGCGCGGGTGGTCTCGGTCGGCTATCTGGGCCTGACCCCCACCGCCACCGAAACCCAGGCCCCCGACACGCTCTGGGCCCCCTGGTCGCGGTTCTTTCCGTGGGAGGACTGGCGTCACGGCCGTCCCGCCCTGCTCGACGAGGCCATCGCCCCGGCCCTGCGCCGCTGGGCCGGCGACGACGCCGACAAGACCTCGCGCGCCCGCTTGGCCTTCGCCCTCGACGGCGCGCCCTGGAACGAGGAACGGGTGCTGGAGCGCTACGAGTTGCTCTACGAGGCCGGCCTGGCCCCCGAGGCGGCCCGCGACCGGGCCCGGGCCGACGGCCAAGACCCGGCCGAGCCGGTCGCCCTGTCGGCGGCCCTGGGCGAGCCGATGATCTCCGACCACCGCCGCATCCTGGCCACCGGCCTGTCGCGGCTCCGCGGCAAGATCAAGTATCGGCCGGTGGTGTTCGAACTGACCCCGCCAGAATTCACCCTCTCGACCCTGCAGCGCACGGTCGAGGCCATAGCCGGCGTGCCGCTGCACAAGCAGAACTTCCGCCGCGTGGTCGAGCGCGAGGACCTGGTCGAGGGCCTGGGCCGCCTGGACGCCGAAACCGGCGGCCGCCCGGCCGAGCTGTTCCGCTTCCGCCGCGAAGCCCTGGCGGAGCGCCCGGCGACGGGCTTGAGCCTGCCGCTGCTGCGGGACTAAACAGCGATCGAGGCCCGGCGCGCCCGCGCCGGCCGTCCTGGTTCCGGAGGCCCCATGAATCGTCTGAACGCCAAGGTCGCCCTGATCACCGGCGCCGCCCAGGGCATTGGCCTGGCGATTGCCGAACGCTTTGCCGCGGAGGGGGCCCGGGTCTGGCTGACCGATGTGCGGGACGAGGCCGGCCAGGCCGCGGCGCGCGCGATCGGCGCGGCCGCCCGCTACCGTCGACTCGATGTGCGCGAGGAGGACGACTGGCGTAAGACCATGGCCGAACTCGTGCGCGCTGAGGGTCGGCTGGATATCCTGGTCAACAATGCCGGCATCACCGGATTCGAGGATGGCCCGGTCGCGCATGATCCGGAAAACGCGCGGCTGGAAGACTGGCGGGCGGTGCATCGCACCAATCTCGACGGCGTCTTTCTGGGCTGTCGCGAGGCGATCCGGGCGATGCGCTGCGCCCGACCGGG
>NZ_PEGG01000040.1 GCF_002737765.1 Caulobacter sp. B11
GCCGCCAGCCAGCTGCGGATCGCGTCGCCCGAGGTGTTGTTGTCGGCCAGCAGGCCGCGTTCGCGCAGGGCCGTGGCGATGCCGACGAACGGCTTGCCGTTGCCGCCGGCGAAGGCGGCGCGCACCCGGCGACCGTCGGGCAGGACCAGGACGCCGGAACCCTGGATCTGCAGGAAGAACAGGTCTTCCGGCCGCAGCCAGGCCAGGGGCTTGTCGATCGGCGAGGCCTCGATGGCGGCGCGGTCGGGATAGGGTTCGAAGCGACCGTCCCGGACCCGGCCGGTGACCTTCTTGCCGGCGAGGCCGGGGTCGAAGGGGCTTTAGGTCCAGCACCATCAGGTCGGCGGGCAGGCCGCGCATCGGGGCGCTGAACTCGGCCGAGCGCGACATGCGCGCATCGTATTGTGGGGCGAAATAGGCGGTCAGCAGGCCCTGGCCGGCGACCGGCTCGGGCCGGAAATTGGCCTCGAGGAACAGCCGCGCCGAGGCGTCGTCGGCCGTCTCCGCGCCCCGGGCGCGACGGCAGACCTCGGCCATGTCGGCGTCGCGGGCCGCGCCGCAGCCCTGGCGGAAGGCTTCGAGCGCGGCGCCATGATCTTCCTGCGGCCAGCCGTCGAGCGTCGCGAAGCTCAAGGCGCCGGGCGAGGGGATCAAGGACGTCCCGACGCTGACGGGCCCGGGCGTCGCCGAGGTCGTCGGCGCGGGCGCCGGGGTGGTAGTACAGGCCGCCAGCGCCAGGAGTGCGGCGACAGCGATCAGGCCCCGGCGCAGCATTTACGCCTCCGCGACGTCGACGCGGACCAGGGTCCAGTTGGGATTGGCGCTCTTCAGATCGCGCTCGAAGGTCCACAGATCGGCGGTGCGGCGGTCATCGACCGCTTCACCCGCCGCGCTGATCGAGCGGGTGCGCACCTCGGCGAGGATCCGCACCACCACCCGGGCGGTGTCGTCGACCACGCTGGCGGATTCCAGAATCGGTGCGCGGCGGCACCAGGAACTCGGCCTTCTCGGTGCGGCCCTCGGCTTCGCGCGCCACGATCGCGGCCTCGAAATTGGCCATCACGTCGTCCGCCAGCAGCGGCTTGAGTGTCTCACGGTCCCCCAGAGCGAAGGCCTTGACGATCATCTCATAGGCCTGGCGGGCCCCGGACAGGAAATGGGCGACATCGAAATCACCCTGACGCGCCCTCAGGGCGGCCAGGCCTGTCAGCTGCGCGGCGGCCGCGGTTTCAGGCACGCTCGGCTCGACCGAGGGGCTTGAGGGGACGCGCGCCGGGGCGGCGTCCTCAGGCTGACGCCCCACGCGACGGCCCAGCGTCGCATAGAGCTGGTAGAGTACGACCGCGGCCAGGGCCGCCCAGATAAACCATTCAATCACGAATCTTTTTCCGTTCCGTCTACCCGTCGGCCCCCCCGACCTCACCTATATAGGTGAGACGGGCTCCCGCGTCAGGCGCCTGCCGTTGCACGGCGGTCGCCCACATGTTAGCAGCGCCGCTCTCTCCTAGCGGGCCTGAACGGCGCCGAATACGGATTTATGGCTCATGACCGACACCACCGCCGCTCCGCCCGCGCCTGAAGGCGACATCGTACCGGAAACCGGCATCCGCATCATCGCCCAGTTTCTGCGCGATTTCTCCTTCGAGAGCCCGCATGCCCCCGACTCCCTGCGGGGCGGCGCGCAGCCGGCGATCGACATGGGCGTCGAGATGAACGCCCGCGGTCGCACCGACGGCCTGTTCGAGGTCGACCTCAAGCTCTCGGCCCGCGCCACCCGCGAAGACCAGCCGGTGTTCCATGTCGAAGTCGTCTATGGCGGCCTCTTCCAGATCGGCGGCGTGCCCGAGGCCGATCTCGAGCCGGTGCTGCTGATCGAATGCCCGCGCTTCCTGTTCCCGTTCGCCCGTCGCCTGATCGCCGACGTCACCAGCGAAGGCGGCTTCCCGCCCTTCCTGATCGACCCGATCGACTTCGCCGGCGTCTATGCCGCGCGCAAGGCCCAGGCCGAAGGCCAGGCCGTCGGCAACGCCTGATCACGGGCCGAGCGTCTGAATGACAAAAGCCCCGGTCGCACGCAGCGGCCGGGGCTTTTTCTTGTTGGGACCGTCAATGGCCGGCGAACCAGGGCCGCTCAGGGCTGCAGGCGATAGCCGCCGGTCTCGGTGATCAGGATCCGCGCCACGGTGGGATCGGGCTCGATCTTCTGCCGCAGGCGATAGACGTGGGTTTCCAGGGTGTGGGTCGTGACCCCGGCGTTGTAGCCCCAGACCTCGGTCAGCAGCTCCTCGCGCGACACCGGCTTGGATCCGGCGCGGTAGAGGTATTTCAGGATGTTGGTTTCCTTCTCGGTCAACCGCACCTTTTTCTGCTTGTCGTCGACCAGCAGCTTGGCCGAGGGCCGAAACTCGTAGGGTCCGATCCGGAACAGGGCGTCTTCCGAGGCTTCATAGCTGCGCAGCTGGGCGCGAATGCGGGCCAGCAGCACGCCGAAGCGGAAGGGCTTGGTGACATAGTCATTGGCCCCCGACTCCAGGCCCAGGATGGTGTCGGAGTCGCTGGCCGCCGCCGTCAGCATGATCACCGGGGCGGTCACGGCGTTCTTGCGCATCAGCCGGCAGGCCTCACGACCGTCCATGTCGGGCAGGTCGACATCGAGCAGGACCAGGTCCGGCTTGATCTCGCGGGCCAGCCGCACGCCCTCGCCCGCCGTGGCGGCTTCGGCGACGGTAAACTCTTCATGCAACTGAAGCTGTTCGGCCAAGGCGCCGCGCAGGTCGTCGTCGTCGTCGATCAGAAGCAGGGTCTTGCGTTGCGCCATGGCGTGAACATGCACCGCGCCGCCCCTTGGCGCCAAGGGGCGGTTGCGGCAGAACCGACTGATGATCTTTCGCGCGCACCCCGATGGCCGGTTCGAGCTCCCCCAGCGCCTGACGCGCTGCGCCCTGGGCAAGGGCGGCGTCACCCCGGCCAGCGCCAAGCGCGAGGGCGACGAAACCAGTCCGATCGGGGTCTGGGCGATCCGCGAAATCCTCTATCGACCCGACGTCTATCCCGAAGGGCCGGTCACCGCCCTGCCCAGTCGGCCGATCGCGCCGAGCGACGGTTGGTGCGATGCGCCCGAAGATCGCGCCTATAACCGGCCCGTGACCCTGCCCTATCCGGCCAGCGCCGAGCGCCTGTGGCGCGACGACCATTGCTACGACCTGGTCGGCGTCCTGGCCCACAACGACGATCCGCCGATCCCGGGGCGGGGCTCGGCGATCTTCCTGCATCTGGCGCGGGACGGCTATCCGGGCACCGAAGGCTGCGTGGCCTTAGCGCGCGACGATCTGGAAGCCTTGCTGGCGACGGCCCGGCCCGGCGACGCGATCGAGATCGCCGCCAGCTAGCGACGTCCGAAGATCGCCGAGCCGACTCGGACCGAGGTGGCGCCGCAGGCGATGGCCGCTTCGAAATCGTCGCTCATGCCCATCGACAGCTTTTCCAGGCCATTGCGGGCGGCCAGGGCGGCCAGGGCCGTGAAATAGGGCTCCGGGGCCTCGTCGGCCGGGGGAATGCACATCAGGCCCTCGATCGGCAGGCCCAGATCACGACAGAGCCGCAGGAAGCCGTCGGTCTCCGCCGGGGCGACGCCCGCCTTTTGCGGCTCCTCGCCGATATTGACCTGGACATAGAGGCGGGGGGTCTTGCCCTGGCGCGCGATCTCCGCGGCCAGCACCCGGGCCAGCTTTTCCCGGTCCAGGCTTTCGATGACATCGAAGAACGCCACCGCCTCGGCGGCCTTGTTGGTCTGCAAGGGACCGATCAGCCGCAGTTCGACCTGGTCGCGGTCGTCGCGCCAACGGCCCATCGCCTCCTGGACGCGGTTTTCGCCAAACACCCGCTGGCCAGCGGCCAGGACAGGGGCGATATGCTCCCAGGGCTGTTGCTTGGAAACCGCCACCAGGGTGACCGCCTCGGGCGGTCGACCGGCGGCGATCGCGGCGGCGGCGATGCGGGACTGGATGGAGGCGTAGGCGTCGGACATGGGCCTGCAACACGACTTCGATGAGATCGAGCTCCTGTCTAGAACGGCGGCCGGCCTGCGCCCATGGGCCTTCGGCGGAAAACCCGCGCCGCGGCTGATGTTCTTCACCGATCCGGCGCGAACCCCCGACCCGGAGGCCATCGCCGAGCGCCTGCCGAGGGGCTCGGCCGTGGTCTATCGGGCGTTCGGCGCGGCGCAGGCCGAGGCGACCGCCCGCGCCTGAGAGCGATCGCCACCCGCCGGGGCCTTGTCCTGCTGATCGGGGCCGACCCGGCCCTGGCCGAGGCCGTGGCCGCCGATGGTCTGCACATGCCCGAGCGACTGATCTCGCAGATTCCGGCCCTGAAAGCCCAGCATCCGGCCTGGCTGATCACCGCCGCCGCCCACGACGCCCCGGCGGCGGCGGCGGCGAGTCGGGTCGGCGTGGACGCCATCGTGGTGTCGCCGGTCTTCGCCAGCCTTCAGCCCGTCGGCGGGCAAGCCCCTGGGGCTGGACGGACTGAAGGACGTGATGTCGGCGTCCCGCGCGCCGGCCTACGCTCTAGGCGGCGTCACGGGCGCACGGCGGCTCTGCTGCTGGGCAGCGAGGTTATCGGGATCGCGGGGGTGGAGGCCTTCAGTCCTAGAACTTGAAGGCGGTTTCCAACTTCACGCGGGGCGCGGGCTCGCGATTGTCGTTCTTGCGGGCGGCCAGGGCGGGATCGTTGTCGCCAGAGCCACGGCGCCGCCGACCCGGATCGACGGGGTCACGCGGAAATAGGCCCCGGCCTGCACGTCCTTCAATTGGAAGTCACGGCCGACGGGCTGGTCGAGATCGAGCTTGAGGCCCCACTTGCCCTTCAGAGCGTCCCATTGAAGGGTCTTCTTCGGGCCTTGCGGGCTGAAGGGAGCCGCGCCTTGCGACGCGTTCGAGAAGTCGCCCTTGACGGTGAAGTCGGTTGTCGCGGACCGGGGCTTGCTCTGAGCGTGCGCCAGCGACGCCGAACCCAGGAGGATCGCCGCCGAAACCACTGCCGTGAAAACCCGCTTCGCGAACATCACTACTCTACCTGTCACCAAAGCCTGTCCCGGTAGGGAAGTCAGACTTACCCATTAGGATTAAGGGCCACGCTACAACGCGGTCAACCGGCGTTAGATCGCGCAAAGGGTCGCAGGGGACGATTCAGGGGGCGCCTGTGGCGGTCCTGCCACGCGATTCCTGTTTTGACGCAGCGCCGCCGTGCTATAGACCGCTTCCGGCTGCGGGGGCGCGCCTGGATTGCGCGTTCGCGCCGGCGAGACATTGGAGCGAGGTACTATGGCGTTTGAGCGTGGGTCGGTGTTGCGCGGCGTCGCCGCTGGCGTTCTGGCGCTGTCCGTTCTGGGCGTTTCCGCCTGCGGCAGCACCAAGGGACCCAAGGTGTTCTCGGCCGGGTCTGAAGACGGCGGCGGTTTCAATCCTTTCAAGTTCGGCAAGGGCGGCGGCAAGGCCGCGGTCAGCGAAGGCTCGATCGGCGTCAACGGCTATCTGTGGCGCGCCAGCCTCGACACCCTGTCCTTCATGCCCCTGGCCTCGGCCGACCCCTACGGCGGCGTGATCGTCACCGACTGGTACACCAATCCCGAAAAGCCCGACGAGCGCTTCAAGGCCACGGTCTATATCCTGGACACGCGGCTGCGCGCCGACGGCCTGAACGTCGCCATCTTCAAGCAGATCAAGGACGGCGCCGGCGCCTGGGTCGACACCCCCGCCACCGATCAGACGGCGACCGATATCGAGAACGCCATCCTGACCCGCGCGCGTCAGCTGAAGCTTTCCAACATCAAGGGCTAGGGGCGCACGCCCCTCGCCCCGGGGGCGGCCTTGAGTCCACGGACCCAAGGCCGCCCTTGGTCCATTTAGCCCGCCGCACCGGCCGCGAAACCGCTCAAGACTTCCGCGGACCGCGCCGGTTTCGGCGTTGTTCCCCGATCAAGCTGTCTGGTTTCCATGGCCCGCTACAATCCCAAAGACACCGAGCCAAAGTGGCGCGCCGCCTGGGCCGACGCCAAGGTCTTCCTGACGGCCTCGACCGAGGACCCCCGCCCCAAATACTACGTGCTCGAGATGTTCCCCTATCCGTCGGGGCGCATCCACATGGGCCATGTCCGCAACTATGCGATGGGCGATGTGGTGGCGCGCTACAAGCGGGCCCAGGGCTTCAGCGTCCTGCACCCGATGGGCTGGGACGCCTTTGGCATGCCGGCCGAGAACGCCGCCATGGAACGGGGCGTCCACCCCAAGGGCTGGACCTACGACAACATCGCCGCGATGCGCGAACAGTTGAAGGCCCTGGGCCTGTCGATCGATTGGTCGCGCGAGTTCGCCACCTGCGACCCGGCCTATTACGGCAAGCAGCAGGCCTGGTTCCTGAAACTGCTCAAGCGCGGCCTGGTCTATCGCAAGGAAGCCTCGGTCAACTGGACCCGGTCGACATGACCGTCCTGGCCAATGAGCAGGTGATCGACGGCAAGGGCTGGCGCTCGGGCGCGACGGTCGAGAAGCGCAAGCTGACCCAGTGGTTCCTGCGCATCACCGACTATGCCGACGCCCTGATCGACGGCCTCAAGACGCTGGATCGCTGGCCTGAAAAGGTCCGGACCATGCAGGAGAACTGGATCGGGCGCTCCAAGGGCCTGAAGTTCACCTTCAAGTTCGACGGCGAGGCCCCCGACGGTCACGCCGCGGGCCTGGACGTCTATACCACCCGGCCCGACACCCTGTTCGGCGCCAGCTTCGTCGGCATCGCGCCGGAGCATCCCCTGGCCGAACAGCTGGCCGTCGAGAACCCCGAGGTTCAGGCCTTCATCGCCGAATGTCGCCGCGGCGGCACCTCGGAAGCCGATATCGAGGGCGCCGAGAAGCTGGGCCGCGACACCGGCCTGCGCGTCGTCCATCCGCTGGATCCGACCCGCATCCTGCCGGTCTGGATCGCCAACTTCATCCTCATGGACTACGGCACCGGCGCGATCTTCGCCTGCCCAGCCCACGACCAGCGCGATCTGGACTTCGCCCGCAAGTACGACCTGCCGGTCCTGCCCGTCGTGCTGCCGCCCGGCGAAGACCCGGCCGCCTTCACCATCGGCAAGGAGGCCTATGTCGGCCCCGGCCTGATCTATAATTCGCAGGCCCTGGACGGCCTGGACATCGAGGCCGCCAAGACCGAGACGGTGTCCCGTATCGAAGCCCTGGGCCAGGGCGAAGGCGCGACCGTCTATCGCCTGCGCGACTGGGGGGTCTCGCGTCAGCGCTATTGGGGCTGCCCGATCCCGGTCATCCATTGCGAGGTCTGCGGGCCCCTGCCGGTCCCCGAAGACCAGCTGCCCGTGGTCCTGCCCGACGACGTCACCTTCGACCCCGACAAGCCGGGCAATCCGCTGGTGCGGCACCCGACCTGGAAGCACACCACCTGCCCGGGTTGCGGCGGCAAGGCCGAGCGTGAAACCGACACCCTGGACACCTTCGTCGACAGTTCCTGGTACTTCGCCCGCTTCACCGATCCGACCGCCGACGCGCCGATCGACAAGACCGCCGCCGACCACTGGATGCCGGTCGACCAATATATCGGCGGCGTCGAGCATGCGGTCCTGCACCTACTCTATGCCCGCTTCATCACCCGCGCCCTGAAGGACGAGGGCCTGCTGTCGGTCGAGGAGCCGTTCGCCGGTCTGTTCACCCAGGGCATGGTCACCCACGAGGCCTACAAGAACGCTGGCGGCGAGTGGGTCGAGCCCGCTGACGTCGTGATTAGCGTCGAGGGCAATAGCCGCAGCGCCATCCACGCCACGACCGGCGAGCCGATCACCATCGGCGACATCGAGAAGATGTCGAAGTCCAAGAAGAACGTCGTGGCCCCCGAGGACATCTTCGAGGCCTACGGCGTCGACGCCGCGCGCCTGTTCGTGATGAGCGACAGCCCGCCGGAACGCGATGTGCAATGGACCAATTCCGGCGTCGAGGGCTCGTGGCGCTTCACCCATCGGGTCTGGAACGAGTTCGATAGCCAGCCGGCTGGGCCCTTCACCCATGATGACGCCGACGCGGCGGCCCTAGTCCTGCGCAAGGGCGTCCACCGCCTGATCGGCTTCGTCACCGACTCGATCGAGGGCTTCCGCTTCAACAGCGGCGTGGCCCGGCTGTACGAGTTCCTCAACATGCTGAAGGCGGCGCCGGCCGAGGGCGCCTCCCAGGGCGTGCTGGCGGCCCGCGCCGAGGCGCTGGAGATCCTGGCGCGGCTGATCTCGCCCTTCACCCCCCACCTGGCCGAAGAGGCCTGGGCCCGTCTGGGCAAGGCCGGCATGGTGGTCGACGCCGCCTGGCCCAAGGCCGATCCGGCCCTGGCCGCTGACGACGAGCGGGTCTTGCCGATCCAGATCAACGGCAAGCGTCGCGGCGAGATCAGGGTCAAGGCCGGCCTGGCCGAGGCGCAGGTCGAGAAGATCGCGCTGGCGGACGCCGCCGTGATGGCCCACCTTGAGGGCCTGACCGTTCGTAAGGTGATCGTGGTGAAAGATCGTATCGTCAACATCGTGGCGAACTGACCCATGAAGCGTTTCCGGCTCCCCCTCGCTCTACTGGTCGCGACCTTCACGGTTTCCGGCTGCGGTTTCACGCCCCTCTACGGCTCTTCGACCGTCAATGGCGCGCTCTCGGCCATTGAGGTCGTGGCCGCCGACGGTCGGGCGGGTTACCTGCTGCGCGAGCAGCTGGACGACGCCCTGGCCCGTGACGTGCGCGTTCTGCCGTCGCACCGCCTGATCTTCGCGGTCGAGGAGAAGCGTTTCGCGCGCGGCGTCCGGATCGACAATGTCGCCAACCGCTACGAACTGAACATGATCGTCACCTGGCGTCTGGTCAGCGCCGAGACCGGCGTCGACGTGCGCAAGGGCGTCACCTCAGCCGCGGTCACCTTCGACTCCGCCGACCAGCCCTATGCCGCCATCGCCGCCCAGCAGGACGGCCAGGAACGGGCCGCCGCAGAGGTCGCCCGCAAGATCCAGCTCGACCTTGCCGCCTGGCTGGCGGGCAAGGCTCCGGCCGCCTAGACCCCCACCATGATCCTGTCGCGTCGTCCCGACGTCGAACGCTTCCTCAAGGACCCGACGCCCGATATCCGCGCCGTGGTCATCTATGGCCGTGACCGAGGCGTGGTGCGCGACCGGGCCGACCAGCTGGCCAAGCGGCTGTTCGCCCGCCCCGACGACCCCTTCGACACCGCCCAGCTGACCGAAAGCGACGTGGACTCCTCGCCCGGCAAGCTGGAAGAAGAGCTTTCGGCCCTGTCGATGATGGGCGGCCGCCGTCTGGTGCGGCTGCGGCTGACCGGCGAGAAGGCCGGGCCCGACAAGCAGGCCGCCGAGGCCCTGACGCGCCACGTCGACGGCCAGCTGAACCCCGACGCCCTGTTCCTGGTCGAGGCCGGGGCCCTGGGCCGTGAATCGACCCTGCGCAAGGTCGGCGAA
>NZ_PEGG01000041.1 GCF_002737765.1 Caulobacter sp. B11
ATAGCCGAAGCTGTCGTCGAGGCTGGTCGCGCCTCGTCCTTGTCCTGGCTGAGAAAGGCTCGACCAAGGGATTGAGAGACGGATGGCGCGATCGACGATCGGATCGGCTCCGGCCGCGGTAGGCGCCGATGCGGATCAGCTCCTCCATGTTCGAATAGGCCGGCCATGGTTTGGCGGGCCGCCTTGACGATCTCGCGCTCATGCGGAGCTGGCAGCCGGGCATGGTCCGCGAAATGGACTTCAAGACATTGATCGCCGGAAAGCGCCCGCGCGCTCGGCGATCGAGCGTTCCATGACGATGTGGCCGTCGAGAATGCCCCGGGTGGCGTCGGCGATCGGCTCGTTGTGGTCGTCGCCGTCGACCAGGACGGTGAACAGGGCGGTGATCGGCGCGGCGACGCTGCCGTCGGGGCGGATCGGGCCCGGCCGGCGCGCTCGAGCAGCTTGGGCAGCTCGGTGAAGACGGTGGGCGTATAGCCCTTGGTGGTCGGCGGCTCGCCGGCGGCCAGGCCGATCTCTCGCTGGGCCATGGCGAAGCGCGTCACCGAGTCCATCAGGCAGAGGACCTCCTGGTCCTGTCGCGCAGATATTCGCAGATCGCCAGGGTCATGTAGGCGGCCTGGCGGCGGGTCAGGGCCGGCTCGTCCGAGGTGGCGACCACGACGATGGCCCGCTGAGGCCTTTCCTCGCCGAGGGTCTCCTCGATGAATTCGCGCACCTCGCGGCGCCGCGTTCGCCGATCAAGCCGACACGACGGCGTCGCAGGTGGCTTCCTTGGCCAGCATCGACAGCAGCACTGACTTGCCGACCCCAGAGCCGCGAAGATGCCCAGGCGCTGGCCCGGCAGGTGGTGGTGAAGACGTTCATCGACCGCACGCCCAGATCCAGGCGCTCGCCGACCCGGCCGCGGGCGTGGGCCGGCGGGGGCGGCGTCTTCAGGGGATAGGGCACCTCGCCCTGCGGCAGCGGCCCCAGCCCGTCTATGGGCTCGCCAAAGGCGTTGATGACCCGTCCCAGCCAGGCCTTGGTCGGACGCACGCTGGCGCCCTCGGGCATGATGCGGATCTCGGCGCCGGGGGCCACCCCCTCGACGGGTCCAAAGGGCATCAGCAGGGCGCGGGTTTCGCGAAAGCCCACCACCTCGGCCGGCAACACCGGCAGGCCCAGCCGGTCGATCTCGACCCGCGCGCCGACGGCCAGTCGCGTCAGCCCGCCGCGCGCCTCGATCAGGAGGCCGTTCACGGCGGCGACGCGACCGGAAATGGTCAGCGGATCGATACGTTCGACGGCGGCGATAAGGCTACGCAAGGCGGCTCTCGAGAATGAGCCCCCATCCTCGACCGACAGCGTTAACCACCTGTGAAATTAGGCATGTCGGCCGGGCGGTTTGGCGGTCGAAAAGGTCGCAGCCCGCGATCTGGCGAAATTGCCTGGCCCGACCGGGCCGCCCGCGAAAACTTGGGGAGCCCTTCGCGACAGAACGCCGCAATGCCGCCGCAAATAGTCGGCGAAACCACTCGCAACCCTTAACAGACTTGACTGTCCGGACCCCGTCTTAACCAAGGATTTTGAGCGTTCGGGGGGGCCGGAAGTCAGCTTGACGGCGACCCAGACTCGCCCTGCGACCAATCCGACCAACGCCCTCAGGGCGCCTTGCACCCGATTCGCAAATCAGATTAACCATTCTGCCAACGGGATCGTTCACCAGTTAACCTGTCTTAAATTAACTCTCTGGCAGAGTGTGGACGGGTTTCATCGGGCGAGCTTCGCCTTGTCATAAATAATGCCGCCGTTTCGGCGGGGAGGGCCGTATGCGCGTACTGTTGATCGAGGATGACAGCGCCACGGCGCAAACCATCGAACTGATGCTGAAGTCTGAAGGCTTTAACGTCTACACGACGGATCTGGGTGAAGAAGGCGTGGATCTGGGCAAGATCTACGACTACGACCTCATCCTTCTGGACCTCAATCTTCCGGACATGAGCGGCCTGGACGTTCTGCGCACCCTGCGGGTCGGCAAGGTCAATACGCCGATCATGATCCTCTCGGGCTCGTCGGAAATCGACACCAAGGTGAAGACCTTCTCGGGCGGTGCCGACGACTACATGACCAAGCCCTTCCACAAGGACGAGATGATCGCCCGCATCCACGCGGTCGTTCGTCGCTCCAAGGGCCATGCCCAATCGGTGATCAAGACGGGCGACATCGTCGTCAATCTCGACGCCAAGACGGTCGAAGTGAATGGCAACCGCGTTCACCTGACCGGCAAGGAATACCAGATGCTGGAGCTGCTCTCCCTGCGCAAGGGCACGACCCTGACCAAGGAGATGTTCCTCAACCACTGTACGGCGGCATGGACGAGCCCGAGCTGAAGATCATCGACGTCTTCATCTGCAAGCTGCGCAAGAAGCTGGCCGCCTCGGCCCAGGGCAAGCACCATATCGAGACGGTCTGGGGCCGCGGCTATGTGCTGCGCGACCCGAACGAGCAGGTCGCCGCCGCCTAGGCGCTCCTCGGCCCGACGACGACGAAACCCGAACGACAAGAACGCCCGCCTTTTGGTGGGCGTTTTTCGTTGTGGATCATGGACTTATTCACTTCCGTGACAAAACGACCGAAGCGGCGAATAGTGCTTGCCCTGTGAGGGCTCGCCCTGCATTTTCCGGCCCGACGCTTGCTGGGGGGCTTCCAGGTCGTGTCATTCTCGAACGCACGGCATCGCTACCGAACGGGGGCTTGATGCAGGAATTTGATCCGCGACGTCCGACCCTGCGCTTGGCGCCGCGGCTGTTCACAGCCGTCGCCGGGCTGGCCGCCCTCGCCCTGGGTTGGAAACTGACCGCCGCCGAGGTCGCCGCCCCGATCGTCGAACGCGCGCCGCTCGACGCCCAGAGCCTGGCCGACCTGCAGCACCTGGCCTTCGCCCGCGCCGAGGCCCAACCCGGTTTTGACCGTCCCCAGTCGATCCCCGTCAAGGTGCGCCCCGGCGAGACCCTTGAAGGCGCCGTTTTGCGAGCCGGCGTGGCCCCGGGCGAGGCCCGTCAGGTCGTCGCCGCCCTCCAGGGCGCCATCGACACCGTCAACATCAAGGCCGGCATGGCGTTCGAGGCCGCCATCGCCCAGCGGCGCGGCGATCGAAACGGCCCCGGCGGCCCGGCCCGTCTGGTCGGCCTGTCGATGCGGACCGGCCCCTCCTCGACACTCACCGTCTCGCGCACCTTCGACGGCGCGCTGAAGCTGCGCGAGCTCGAGGAAGAGGTCCGCGACGAGACCAAGGTGGCTTGCGGCGAGATGAAGGGGTCGTTCTACGAGAGCGTCGCCAATGTCGGCGGCACCCCGGCGGTGATCAGCCAGGCGGCCAAGCTGTTTTCGCACAAGATCGACTTTTCGCGCGACATCCACGAGGGCGACAAGTTCTGCCTGGTGTTCGACCGCAAGGTCACCGAAAGCGGCCGCACGATCGAGGCCGGCGACCTGGAATATGCCGAGGTCAAGGGCCAGCGCTTCTACGCCTTCGACCGTCGCGGCGACGCCGAAGGCAAGTCGCAGTTCTTCGACGGCATGGGCAAGAACATCAAGGGCTTCCTGCTGCGCACACCGGTGGACGGGGCGCGTATCACCTCGACCTTCGGCGCCCGCCGCCACCCCATCCTGGGTTATAATCGCGCGCACAAGGGCGTCGACTTCGGAGCCGGCCAAGGCACGCCGATCCTGGCGGCCGGCGACGGCGTCGTGCTGGAGGCGCGCCGCTGGAGCGGCTATGGCAACTGGCTGCGCATTCGCCACGCCGGCAAGTGGGACACCGGCTATGCCCACATCTCGCGCTACGCCCCCGGCATCCGGGCGGGCTCGCATGTCCGCCAGGGCCAGGTCGTGGCCTATGTCGGCTCGACCGGCATGTCGACCGGGCCGCACCTGCACTATGAGGTCTGGCTCAACGGTCAGCGGGTCAATCCGATCGGCGCCAAGGTGCCGCAGGGCACCATCCTGTCGGGCGGCGAGCTGGCGGCGTTCCGGGCCAAGAAGGCGCGCATCGACCGCATGCTGGCCAATGGCGGCGGCGAGATCGAACAGACCGACACGCCCAAGCTGGCCCTGGCCGAACTGGGGGTTCGGACGAACCCAGACTGCGCTAGGCCACACCGGGTCGGATCCGGGCCTCGCCCCCGGACGACCTGCCGCCGCTGACGGGATCGCGGGGCCAATCGGCCTTCATGAGGCCGTTTGTATCGCCTGGCCCCATCTGAGCCGCATTGTCGCGCGACAGGACCGAGCCGCTTGCGCGATCGCTGCGGACAAGGTCGCGGCGTCGGCGAGGCGCGGAGCGAACCAGGGACTGCCCCATGTCGACCCCGTCCGCGTTTAATCCGATGTCCGGCAACCCCTTGCTGGATCGCGACGATGTCGCGCGGGCGATGGGGGATCTCCACGCGCCGCTCAAGGCCGCCATGGGCCCCGACGGCGCCTCGCTGAAGGTCGACGGATCGGGGGCCTTCTTCCAGGACCGCATCATCGGCCTCGAGGCCTTCGCCCGACCGCTCTGGGGCCTGGCCGCCCTCTCGGCCGGGGGCGGGGCCGTGGACTGGGCTCCCCTTCGCCGCGGCCTGATCAACGGCGTCGATCCGGACCATCCGGCCTATTGGGGCGCCGAGACCGCCTCCGCTCAACGACGGGTCGAGCTGGCGGCGATCGGTTTCGCCCTGGCCCTGGCGACCGACCAGTTCTGGACGCCCCTGAGTTCCGAGCAGCAGTCGAGGGTCGGGGACTATCTGCTGGCGGCCCGGCAGGCCGTCTATCAGGACAATAACTGGAAGTTCTTCCGGGTCATGCTCGACCTGGGCCTGGCCGCCGTCGGACTGGGGGACGACCCCGGAACCGAGGCCTGCCTGACGGCCCTCGAAGCCATGCACCTGGAGGGCGGCTGGTATCGCGACGGGCCCAAGCCCCAGGTCGACTGGTATGTCGCCTTCACCTTTCAGTTCTACAGCCTCATCTATATCGCCCTGGCCAAGGGCGACGCCGAGCGCAAGGCCCGGTTCGAACAGCGCGCCCGCGCCATCGCCCTGGACCTGGCCTGGTGGTTCGCCGATGACGGCGCCGCCCTGCCCTTCGGTCGCAGCCTGACCTATCGATTCGCCTGCGCCGGCTTTTGGGGGGGCCTGGCCTTCGCCGGGATCGAGGCCCTGCCCTGGGGCGTGATCAAGGGCTATTATCTGCGCCATCTGCGCTGGTGGAGCCAGCAGCCCATCACCCGCCGCGACGGCCTGTTGAGCCTCGGCTACGCCTATCCCAATAGCGAGCTGACCGAAGTCTATTCCTCCCAGGCCTCGCCCTACTGGGCGTTCAAGGCCTTCCTGCCCCTGGCCCTGCCGGCCGAGCATCCGTTCTGGAGCGCCGAGGAGACGCCGGCCGACTCCGCGCCGGCGGTGCGCAGCCTCCCGGCCCCGGGCATGGTCATCGCGCGGTCTCCCGGTCAGGTCATCGCCCTGTGCGGCGGCCAGGCCAACCGCGCCATCCGGTTCGGGGCCGAAAAGTACAACAAGTTCGCCTACAGCTCGCGCTACGGCTTCAGCATCGAGGGCGACCTGCGGCGCTTCGACCGGGCCATCGTCGACAACATGCTGGCCTTCAGCGAGGACGGCTATGACTATCGCGGCCGGCATGGCGACGAAGAGGCCTTGATCGCCGGCGACCTGATCTGGGCCCGCTGGCGCCCCTGGCGCGACGTCGAGGTCGAGACCTGGCTCTATCCCGACGGGCCGCTGCATGTGCGCCTGCATCGCATCACCACCAGCCGGCCGCTTCAGACCCGCGAGGGCGGCTTCGCCATCGCCCGGACCGATCCTGGGAAGGCCCGCGTCTGGGTCAGGTCCGGCTCGGCCGTCGTCCAGACCGCGAGCGACATCAGCGGGATCATCGCCCTGGATCCGGGATCGCGGCGCATGGGCCGCCTGCTGCAGGCCCTGCCCAACACCAATCTGATGGCGCCGCGCACCTTCGTGCCGCTGCTGGTCGACGAGATCCCCGTCGGCACGAGCACGTTCAGCGTCGCGGTCTATGCGGTTCCGTCGGCGCTGGGCCAGAGGCCGGCCCGGCCGACACGGCCCGACATCGCGGCCCTGGAGCGACGGATCCGGGTCGAGGGGCGGCCGATCGGCGCGATGGGCCACCCCCGCCCCAAGGCCTAGTCGACCCCGGCAACCGCCAGCAGCGCCGCCAGCCCGACCTGCATGCCCTGCAGGGTCGGGGCCTTCTCGACATCGATCCATTCGTCCAGGGCGTGGGCCCGGTCGCCGCGGCCGCCGGCCCCGATGGTCACGGCCGGCACGCCCAGGCTCATCGGCAGGTTGGAATCGGTCGAGGACGCCTCGTGCTGCGGCGTGAAGCCCAGGGCGGCGATCGCCGCCTCGGTCAGGCCGACGATCGCGGCGTCGGCGGGCGTCCGGCCGGCCGGGCGCTCGCCGATGACCTTGGCCTGATAGGCGACCTTGCCGGCCGAGGTGTCGCGGGCGGCGTTCTCGTCGGCCACGGCCCGATCGAGGATCCCGATCAGGGCGGCGTCCAGCTTGGCCAGTTCGGCGGCGCTTTCCGAGCGCAGGTCGAACTGCATGAACACCTCGTGCGGGATCGAATTGACCGAGGTGCCGCCGCCGGTGACGCTGGCCGAATAGGTGGTCTTGGGATCGGCGGGCGGCTGGAGGGCGTAGAGGTCGACCACGCTCCGGGCCATGGCGGTCATCGGATTGACGGTTCCAAAGGCCCCGTAGCTGTGTCCGCCCGGCCCCGTGAAGGTCACGTGATAGCGCTTGGACCCGGTGCCGCGATCGATCAGCCGGCTGGGGTCGGAGCCGTCCATCGAGAAGAAGGCCGAGATCCGCCCGGCATAGGCCCCCGTCTTGAACAGGTAGCGCACGCCGCGCAGGTCGCCGGGCCCCTCCTCGCCGACATTGCCGACGAACAGGATGTCGCTGCGGGTCTTGATCCCGGCCGCGTCGAGGGCCCGCATATAGGCCAGCAGGGTGGCCAGGGCGCGGGTGTCGTCGCCGATGCCGGGGGCCATCAGCCGCGTGCCCTCGCGCCGGACCGTCACGTCGGTGCCCTCGGGAAAGACGGTGTCGAGATGGGCGGCCAGGACCACGAACGGCCCCTTGCCCTTGGTCGCCGTCCCGGCCCGCACGCCCATCACATTGCCCTCGGCGTCCATGGCCACGTCGCTCAGGCCATGGGCCTTGAGCATGTCCATATAGGCCTTGGCCCGGGCCGCCTCCTTGAACGGCGGGGCGGGAATCTGGGTCAGGGTGACGATGTCGCCGACCGTGCGCTCATGGTCGGCGTCCAGCTTGGCGACGGCGGCCTTGAAGGCCGGCGAGCCGACGATCTTGCCCACCGTGGCGGCGGGCGGCGACCGGGGCGCGGCCAGGGCGGGCCCGGCCAGCAACCCCGCGCCGAGAACGATCATCACGGCCGAGCGGCGCAGTGAACGGATCATAGGACATCCCCCGAAACTCAAGCGCCCAGCCTAGGGCCCGCGCCCTCCGCTGTCATCCCGCCGAAGGCCTAGACACGGGTTGGCGGCCTCGCCGGTCTGAGCGGCGAGTTGGGGAGGCGGCGGAGCGTCCGGGCCAGGCCCGGAGGTGGGTGAGTGGAGTACCGTTTCGGCCGGGGCCGGAGCGCTCCGCGCGGTTGTTATCCCTCTGGCCGGGGCGCGCGGGTCTGGTTCAACCCTTTACCCCATCCGGACAACCGCCTTCGAAACCGGACCCAGCCATAGGCTGCAAGCCAGGTTTCTCCCGGCGGCCCCGGAGCGGACCTTCGGACGGGCGGAGGCTTTGGCCTTCCTCCGATGGACAGGTTTACGTCCCCTGTCCTCGCTTTAAGCCGGCCGGCGCGGACTGTCGTCCGACCGGCGGCCCCGCTCAACCGCCCCCACCGCGCGTTCGGTCGCCAGCTGGACGCCCTCCCCTCGCGATGGAGCGAGGAGAACTATGGGGCCGCCTGGGAGGGGGCTGCGTCGATTTTGGATATCCCCGGGGGTCGGGGACGTAGGGCGTTGAAGTTGTTGGGGCTGGGGGACGGTTATCCCCGTGGGGGCGGGGGGATGGGGACTGAATTGCGCCAATCGACCTTGGCATCGCTCCAGTCCCCAGACATTCAGATGTCTACGCTGAGGGCAGCGCCCCCCTCCTGACGTTCGCTACAGCCAGATCCCCGGCGGCTGAAGCCGAGTAGCGGACCGTCGACACCTGCCCGAACCCGGACATGCGTCGTGGATCGCCTGGGCCTCATCGGCAGCAAGAGCCTTGTTCCCCAGAGCCGACGCGAGGACGCCGCAACAAGCAATCCCTGGCGTCTTCCGAGAATTGAAAAACAAGCGTCGTCCTGCGAGCGGGGCCGTGGGGAAAATGCCTGTCTAGTTGCGCGGCTCTGGCGTTTGGCGCTGTCCGGAAGGCGCGTGTTGCGGCAAGCGCGGCAAGTTACCGATCATGCCGTCGGGACGCGCCTTGGCGAGCATGCGCTGGTAGGCGGGCCGGGCCTCGATCTTGACCTTCCAGGCCGCGATGTTGGGGAATTGCGAGACCTCGACCAGGTTCAGGCCCGTGGCCGCGTTGAGCGGGAACATCATCATGATGTCCGCGCCAGAGAACGCCGAACCGCCGAACCAGGGATGCTTGCCCAGGAAGTCTTCGGCGAACTGGACGACGGCCTCGGAGTCGACGAGACGCGAGCGCTGCTTGGGCGGTTGCGCCATCCAGGCCCGATAGTCGGAGAACAGGCGCGCCGCCAGACTGCCCTCGGCGAAGTGTATCCACATCAGGTAGTCGGGATAGTCCCGGCTATCGAGGGCGGGCTGGAGTTTGCCGGGCGCGTGGCGGTTCAGGATCAGCTCGATGATCGCGCCGGACTCCACCAGGACCTGATCGCCATACTTCACGGTCGGCGCCATGGGCACCACGGGGCTGAATTCGCGGATCATCGCCATGGAACCGGCCAGGTCGCCGCGCTTGAACTTCAGGTCGTAGGGGAGACCGAGCTCTTCCATCAGCCAGACCAGCCGTTCAGACCGGCGGCCCTCCAGATGATAGATCGTCACCTGCGGCATCCGCGTGGCGGGCTTGGCGCTGGCCTTCGACGCCAAGAGCGGCGCGGCGGCTAGGCCGGCCAAGGCGCCCAGTGACGCACGGCGTCCCATAAGCTTGTTCATGTGGCTCTCCTCGAAGCGTGGCTTGGTTGAAGAAAAAATGGGGCGAGCCGGGGGCTGACCACGCCGCTCGCGCCGGCGCGATCCGCCTCGCCCCGAGTGCGCCGATTGCAAGGGCGCGGCGCGAGCAAGACTTAGAAGGCTACGTCGAGGCTGACCCCCACCCGGCGCACCGAATCCGGGCTGAAATACTGGGCGTAGCCGCCGGGATTGAGCCCGGTGACCGGCGACGGCGTGATCTGGGCGGCGTAGCGCTTGTCGAGCAGGTTGCTGGCATAGAGCGCCAGGCTCCAGGCCTTGTCCGGCGCGGAGACGCCCACGCGTCCGCCCAGCAGACCGTAGGCCTTCTGGATGGCCCCCGGATCGCCGCTGATGGCGTAGTTGACGTCGCTCTGCCAGTTCCAGTTGGCTTGGACAAAGCCGCGCAGATCCGGCGTCAGGGGACGGTCATAGACCGCGCTGACACCGTAGACCCAGTCAGGCACGCCCGCGATGCTCAGGCCCTTGGCGTTGAAGAAGCCGTCCAGCGAGTTGGGATTGGCCGGCGGCGCGCTGCAGGGCCCGCCCTGGGCGATCTTGGGCTGACCGAAATAGCACTGCACGCCGTTGAAGTCGGCGTAGCGGGCGTGGGTGTAGGCGAGCCCAGCGGTAATGCTCAGCCCGGCCATCGGCCGCGCCATCAGGTTGGCCTCAACGCCTTTCGTCTTGATCTCGCCGGCGTTGGTGATCCGCGAGGAATAGGTGGCGCTGGTCAGGTCGGAGACCTGGGCCTGGAAGTTCTTGATCGTGGTGCTGTAGACGTTGGCGTTGAGGATCAGGCGACGGTCCAGGAACGCCCGCCTTCATCCGGCTTCGTAGCTGGTCGGGATTCCGGCTGCACGCGCTGATCGCCACGGCGGTGGCCGCGCTCAGGCCGCTGAAGCCAGGGCCCTTGTAGCCGCGCGACACCGTCGCATAGGCCATGATGTCGTCGCTGAAATTGTAGCGGGGACCGATCCGCCAGGAGAGGTTGGTGTTGTCGACGGCCTGGTGCCAGCTTCAGCGTCACCGACGCCTGGGATGTAGACCGCGCCCGGCGTCGGCGCCCGGCGATAGTCCAGGGTGATCTCGTCGCGCGTGATGCGCGCCCCGGCGATCAGGTCCAGCTTGGGCGTGATGTGGCAGGCCCACCTGGCCAAAGCCCGCCAGGCTGGTCGAGTTAATTGTCGTTGACGGTCGAGGTCTCGAAGATCGTGCCCAGCGG
>NZ_PEGG01000042.1 GCF_002737765.1 Caulobacter sp. B11
ACGTCCAGTTCGGCGAGGGCGGGGCGGGCACCTTCTCGGACGGCAAGCTCTACAGCCAGATCAAGGATCCGCGCCATCTGGGCCGCAAGGTGCTGGAGGAGTTCGTCAAGGCCGGGGCCCCCGAGGAGATCCTGACCGAGGCCCATCCCCATATCGGCACCTTCCGGCTGGTGACGCATGGTCGAGCATATGCGCCAGACCATCGAGGCCCTGGCGGCGAGTATCGCTGGCAGCACCGGGTCGACGGCCTCGACATCGAGACCGCCGCCGACGGCTCTCGCAAGATCCGGGGCCTGAACCTGTCGAACGGCGACTATCTGGCGGCCGACCATGTGGTGCTGGCCGTCGGCCACAGCGCCCGCGACACCTTCCAGATGCTGCATGACCTGGGCGTTCATATCGAGGCCAAGCCGTTCTCGATCGGGGTGCGGATCGAGCATCCGCAGTCGTGGATGGACAAGGCCCGTTTCGGCACCCATGCGGGCCATCCCGACCTCGGCGCCGCCGACTACAGCCTGTCGCACCACTGCGCCAACGGCCGCACGGTCTACAGTTTCTGCATGTGCCCGGGCGGCACGGTGGTGGCGGCGACCTCCGAGCCCGGCCGGGTGGTGACCAACGGCATGAGCCAGTATTCGCGCAATGAGCGGAACGCCAATTCCGGCTTCGTGGTCGGCATCGACCCGGCCCGCGACTATCCGGGCCACCCCCTGGCCGGGATCGAATTCCAGCGCCAGTGGGAGAGCCTGGCCTATGTCGCCGGCGGCTCGACCTATGCCGCCCCGGCCCAGACGGTCGGCGACTTCATGGCCGGCCGGCCCTCGACCCAGCTGGGCGAGGTGGCCCCGTCCTACAAGCCGGGCGTGACCATGACCGACCTGTCGGCCTGCCTGCCGGCCTTCGCCGTCGAGGCCATGCGCGAGGCCCTGCCGGTGTTTGGCCGTCAGATCGCGGGCTATGACCATCCCGACGTGCTGCTGACCGGGGTCGAGACCCGCACTTCCTCGCCGGTGCGCATCACCCGCGGGGCGGACTACCAGAGCCTCAATGTCGCCGGCCTGTTCCCGGCCGGCGAGGGCGCGGGCTATGCCGGCGGCATCCTCTCGGCGGCGGTGGACGGCATCAAGGTCGCCGAGGCCGTGGCGGCGGATTATCTGGGGTAGGGAGGGCTCGACCCCTGGGTCGCGGCCGCCGGCTCCACCGGGATGTCCGGCGTCCGCCAGGCGCTGCCCGCCACCATGCTGTCATAGCCCAGGCGAAACAGCGCCTGGCGATTGTCGGCCGTGAAGTCCAGGCCCGAGGTGTCGACCGCGGCGTCGTCGGGGATGGCCGCGAACTGCAACTGGCCGCCGCTACGACGGGAAAAGGCGGCGCTGGCGGCCAGGTGGGTGCGCATCAGGGCCTGACTCATCGTTTCCCAGGCCCGGCTGATGATCGACAGGGTGCCGCCCCGGGTGAAGGCGAAGCCGCCGCCGATCTTGCCGTTGACGATCACCCGGACATGGCCGGGCCGATCGTCGCCCTTGACCCGCGGGGTCCACAGCATCAACGCCTCGGGGGCGACGAAGAAGGGGATGATCACCCCGCCGTCGACATGCATTTCCGACAGCTTGCGGCCCTGACCCTCGACCTCGATCAGGGTGGGCGGAAAGACGCCGGGGATGCTGGCCGAGGCGACCAGCACGTCCTGAAACAGCTTCAGCGAGGCCGCGTCGCCGCGCGAGGCGATGGCCCCATGTCCCAGATCACCGTCTGCTCGGTATCGAGATTGGTGGTGGCGATCAGCAGCCGCCGGCCCTTGGCGTGCTCGATGGCGGACGGCGTAGAGCAGCGGCGGATCGACATATCGCGCCACCAGGGCGCGCAGGGCCTCGGTGTTGTAGAAGCCCGGCCGGAACAGGATGTCCAGGCCGCGGCGCTTGAGGATCTTGCCGGCCTGCTCGCCGGTATAGGCCTGGGTCAGGCGCTTGTCCCAGTCGGGGCCGAGGAAGGCGAAGGCGCGGTCAGGGCCCCGGTGCTGACTCCGGTGACGACGTCGAATTCGGGCCGGTCGCCGGCCTTGGTCCAGCCGACGATCAGGCCGGCCCCGTAGGCGCCATTGGCCCCGCCGCCGGAAATGGCCAGCATCTCGAAGGCCTTGCCGGGGTCTCGCGCGCCCGGGCGGCCTCGACGAAGCGAAATCCGACGGCGGCGTCGCTGGCGTTGAAGCGGATCTCGGCCATGCCCTGGGGCGCGGCGCCGGTGATCTCGGTGGCGGTGAAGGGGGTGCGGGGCAACGAGCCGCAGGCGGCCAGGGTCAGGCTGGCCAGCAGGACGATCAGGAGCCGTGCCGTGCGCATGCCGTTCGATCCCAGTCTGTGCGGATGCCGGGACTATAGATCGCCGACCCAAACGCAAGAAGCCCGCACGCAAAAAGGCCGGCGCGAACGCCGGCCTCAGGGAAGCTTGTGAAGGCCCCGGCGCACCGGGACCTTGCTTTGATTAAGCTTGCAGGTTGCTGGCGGCCATCTTGCCGCTGCGGCGATCCTGCTCGAGTTCGTAGGTGATCTTCTGACCTTCATCCAGGCCGCGCAGACCGGCGCGTTCAACCGCCGAAATGTGCACGAAGACGTCAGCGCCGCCGTCGTCAGGTTGGATGAAGCCGAAGCCCTTGGTGCCGTTGAACCATTTCACGGTGCCGGTAGCCATAGTTCGTAGTCCTTGTCGTCGAGATTCGTCGCAGGAGAGTTCCGCGCGACGATCAATGTCGTTGGGGATCGGTAGGCGCGTCCGGCGCGCTCCGTAGAGCACATGGAATAGCAGGCCGAACGTCAGCGAAATCGATACTGCATGTTGGTCAGGAAAAACTTCGCGCGGCAAGCGATTTCATCAGGGAGGCGTTTTTCGGCCCCGCAGCCAAATGAGTTTGGACCCCAAGCGACGCCACGGACGTTGTTAGGGTCTGTCGTGGACCGTTCCGGTTTGCGCGAGCCGTCCGGAGCCTGCCATGACCTCGACCCCCGAAGCCGCGCCCCCCGAGACCACCCCGGTTTTGTCCCTGGTCGGCCGTATTCCCCAGATGAAGGACTCCGAGCTGGTGGCCCTGTTGTCCAACGCCCGCCGCCTCGACATCGTCGGCACGCCCGAGCAGCGCCGGATGAGCGCCACGGTCCTGCCGGCCCTGGAACTGGAAGCCTCGCGCCGCCGCGAGACCAAGCTGAACCTCGCGGTCGCCCGCCGCGCCGGCCCCCGCCGCGGTCCATCCGTCGCCGCCTGACGCCTTGCCGCCGTCATCATTGCGAGTCATTCTCAACTAGTGAGACGACTCGGAGGCGATGATGGTGGTGCGAACGACGGGGGTCGGCTGGCTGACCCTGATGATGCGGGCCGAGCGGCTGGCCGGCGGCGGCGTCGAGCCGGACACCGAATGGCTGCTGCATGGCCCGACCGATCCCGCGGTGGTCCAAACGGCCGACGATGAGCCGCCGTCGATCACCCTGCTGGCGGCGGAGTAGGGCGTGGCGGCCCGCGCCGCGCGGTTGACGAAGTCCGGGCATGCGGGGATCATTCGCGTATGGCGGATGGCGACCTCACCCTGACGATCGACGCGGCGCTCGCGAAGCGGCTGAGGTCGCGCGCCGAGGCGCGGGAAAGAGCGTCGAAGCCTTCGCCGCCGAAAGTCTTGATCTGATGTTCGGGGAGAACCGGGGTTTCGACGATAGCGACGCCCATTGGGATGGGGTTGCGCGGATCGCCGATGAGACCCTGCGCGATGGCGGCATTCCGCTTGAGGATGTCGAGCGCTGGGTCGCCTCCTGGGACACCGACCAAGAACGGCCTCCGCCGGAAGCCGCCCGCTTCGGTGCAGCGGGATAGGTCCTGAAGTAGACCGCCCATGCCGAGCTCGTTGTGATTTCCCGCGTCTTCCACAGCCTGGAACGTCGCTGATCGCGGCAGACTCGCCTATAGATCGGCCGTGGATCTCGAAGCTCAAACCTCACTCGTCGGCGCCGCCCTGATCAAGGACGAGGTCTCGCGCCTGCCCGACAGCCCCGGCGTCTACCGGATGATCGGCGAGAACGACGAGGTTCTCTATGTCGGCAAGGCCAAGAGCCTCAAGAAGCGGGTGATCCAGTACGCCCAGGGCCGCTTCCACACCAACCGCATCGCCCACATGGTCGACGCCACGCGGGCCATGGTGTTCGTCACCACCCGCACCGAAGCCGACGCCCTGCTGCTCGAGATCAACCTGATCAAGTCGCTGAAGCCGCGCTTCAACGTGCTGCTGCGCGACGACAAGAGCTTTCCCGAGATCATGATCCGCCGCGATCACGACGCCCCGCAGCTGCGCAAGCACCGCGGGGCCCACACGATGAAGGGCGACTATTTTGGCCCCTTCGCCAGCGCCTCGGCGGTCAATTCCACGCTCAACACCCTGCAGAAGGCCTTCCTGCTGCGCTCGTGCAGCGACAGCGTCTACGAGACCCGCTCCCGGCCGTGCATGCTGCACCAGATCAAGCGCTGCGCCGCGCCCTGCACCGGCCTGATCGCCAAGGACGACTACCAGGCCCTGGTCGACCAGGCCGAGGCGTTCTTGAGAGGCAAGTCCCGCGCGGTGATGGCCTCGATGGCGCAGCAGATGGAGGCCGCCGCCGAGGACCTGGAGTTCGAGCGCGCCGCCCGCCTGCGTGACCGCATCCGCGCCCTGGCCGCCGTCTCCCAGGAGAGCCAGATCAATCCCGAGACCGTGGAGGAGGCCGACGTCGTGGCCCTGCACGTCGAGGGCGGCCAGGCCTGCGTGCAGGTGTTCTTCTTCCGGGCCGGCCAGAACTGGGGCAATCGGGCCTATTTCCCGCGCATCACCGGCGCGGCGGAAGAGGAGGGGGTCAGCGAGGAGGCCCAGGCCATGACCGCCTTCCTCGGCCAGTTCTATGACGACAAGCCGATCCGCGGCTGATCCTGGCCAATGTCGAACCGGCCGAGTGCGCGCTGCTGGCCGAGGCCTTCGCCCTGAAGAGCGGCCGCAAGGTCGAGATCAGCGTGCCCAAGCGCGGCGAGAAGGCCGATCTGGTCCAGCACGCCCTGACCAATGCCCGCGAGGCCCTGGGACGGAAGATGGCCGAGGGTTCGGCCCAGACCAAGCTGCTGACCGGGGTCTGCGAGGCCTTCGGCTGGAGGCCCCGCCCGAGCGGATCGAGGTCTATGACAACAGCCACATCCAGGGCACCAACGCGGTCGGCGGCATGATCGTGGCCGGGCCGGACGGCTTCATGAAGAGCCAGTACCGAAAATTCAACATCAAGGACACCGAGCTGACCCCCGGCGACGACTACGGCATGATGAAGGAGGTGCTGCGGCGCCGCTTCGCCCGTCTGGTCAAGGAAGAGGAGGGCGGCGACAGCGGCGCGCGGCCCGACCTGGTGCTGGTCGACGGCGGCAAGGGCCAACTGGACGCGGCCCTGGAGGTGATGGCCGATCTGGGCGTCGACGACATCGCCATCGTCGGCGTCGCCAAGGGCCCCGACCGCGACGCCGGGCTGGAGCGGTTCTTCATCGACGGCAAGCCGCCCTTCATGCTCGAGCCGAAATCGCCGGTGCTCTACTACCTGCAGCGCCTGCGCGACGAGGCCCACCGCTTCGCCATCGGAGCCCACCGCACCCGCCGCTCGATCGCCATGGTCAAGAACCCGCTGGACGAGATCGAAGGCGTCGGTCCCGGCCGCAAGCGCGCCCTGCTCAACGCCTTTGGCTCGGCCAAGGGCGTCAGCCGGGCCGGGGTCGAGGACCTGATGAAGGTCGACGGCGTCAGCCAGCCCCTGGCCGAACGCATCCACGCGTTTTTCCGCAAGAGCTGAAGGCTGGAAGATCCTCCCCCCGTGGGGGAGGTGTCGGCGAAGCCGACGGAGGGGGAAGTGTTTTTTCGCCTTCAACCTCCCCCTAGAGCAACGCCCCCCTCCGGCCCTTCGGGCCACCTGCCCCTTCAGGGCGAGGATCGCTCTGCCTATATGGGCTTCACAGCTTCACCAGGATCGCCCATGGCCACCGCCTTTTACGACCTCACCGTTCCCGTGCTCCTGCGCGCCCTGCGCAACCTGTCGGCCATTCTCGAGAAGGGCCGCGTCCACGCCGAGGCCCAGGGCCTGGCTCCGGACGTCCTGCTGCAGGCCCGCCTGTTCGAGGACATGGCCCCCCTGACCTCGCAGGTTCAGCGGGTCAGCGACGCCGCCAAGGGCGCCCTGGTGCGCATCGGCCAGGTGGCCAATGTGGCCATGGACGACACCGAGACCACCTTCGAGCAACTGCAGGCCCGCATCGCCGCCACCATCGCCTTCGTCGAGGCCGTGCCGCGCGAGGCCGTCGACGGCCGCGAGGACGCCGAGATCATCCTGCAGATCCCCAATGCCGGCAGCCTGACCTTCACCGGCCGCGACTATGTGCTGGGCTTCGTCCTGCCCAACGTCTTCTTCCACGTCACCACCGCCTACGCGATCCTGCGCCACAACGGCGTGCCCCTGGGCAAGCGCGACTATCTGGGCGGGATCTAAAAGCGCCGCACCGGTTCCCAAGCCGATCACGTAGTGACACCATCAATGTCATTACGTGATCGGAGTGACGGTGATGATCGTCCATGGCCTGGACCTGTCCTATTTCACCGGCAAGCTCGAGGGGGCCCTGCGCGCCAAGGGGCTGAGCTACCGGTTGGCCGAGATGGACACGGCGGCCTTCGCGGATGGGGCGCGGCGCACCGGCGTGCGGCAGATGCCGCATCTGCAACGCTCCGACGGACGCTGGCTGACCGACACGCCCGGCATCCTGGACGCTCTCGAAGCCGAGGGGCTCGGCAGCGGCCTGACGCCGCGAGACCCGACCCTGGCCGTCCTGGCCGAGCTGATCGAACTCTATGCCGACGAGCATCTGTGGCGGCCGGCCCTCTATTACCGCTGGGCGTTCGAGGACGACGCGCGCCTGATGAGCGGTCGCCTGGCCGACGGCATGCTGCGCGACCTGCGCCTGCCCCGCGCCCTGCGCCAGTGGTTCATCCTGCATCGCCAGCGGCGGGTCTATCTGGCCCAGGAGGGCGTGACCCGGGCCAATCGCCACGAGATCGAACGCGACTATCTGTTGCTGCTCGACGCCCTGCAGCCGGTGCTGGCGGCGCGGCCCTGGCTGCTGGGCGCGGCCCCGACCCGGGCCGATATCGGCCTGTTCGGGCCGCTGTTTCGCCATTTCTTCTGCGATCCGACCCCGGCCAGGATCCTGCGCGACCGGGCCCCGGCCGTGGCCGCCTGGGTCACCCGGCTGTGGGCCCTGCAGCCGGATCCGGCGCGAGACGCTTCGGGGCTGACGGACCTGCCGCAGGGGCTGGGGCCGCTGATGGCCCTGATCGGCGAGCGCTTCCTGCCCGAGGCCGTGGCCAACGCCGAGGCGGTCGCGGCGGGCCAGCCCCGCGTGGAGCATCGCCAGGGCCAGGCGATCTTTCGCTATGCGGCCAATCCCTATCGCGCCTGGCGGCTGGATCGGCTGATGTCGCGGGTCCAGGCGCTCGAACCGACCGCTCTGGCGCGCCTGGAGACCGTGGTCGGGGCCGGGGTGAGGGCGGTGCTGACCGCGCCACGCTGGTCGATCGCCGTCACGCCGCCGGCCGCGGGGTCCGCGCCGCGCGACCGCTGGTGGCGGCGCGCGGACCGGACCTGAGGCGGCCTACCCCACCGGGCCCGCGCCGGCGTCGAAGTCGAAGGCCGGTTCGCGCTGGCGGGGGCCGGCCCCGCCGAAGGTGTAGGTCAGGCCGATGAACACCGCGCCGATATTCATGTTCCGCTTGGAGCGATCGCGCAGGGTCGGGGTGTCGATGACCACCTCCTCCTTGAAGGTGCCGGCCACGTCCTGGGCGGTGACCACCAGCGACAGCTTGTCATTGACCTTGCGGCGATAGCCCAGATTGATCATGCCGCTGGGCTCGCGATAGCCCTGCGGCGTCAGGCGCTTGCCCATCATGAAGGCGTTGACCTGGAAGAAGTCCTTGGGCGTCGCCTGCCAGTTCACATTGGCCCGGCCGCCCAGCGAGGTGCCCGAGCGGGGCTCGGCGAAACCCAGGCTCGTGGCGTCGATTTCGTTCCAGTAGACATTGCCGCTGACATTGTAGGTGATCTTCGGCGTCAGGCGGCCATTGGCCACGAATTCCAGCCCGCCGTTGCGGCTTTCCGCGAGGTTGGCGCGGGTGGTCAGCAGCACGCCGCCGCCCAGGTCGCGGACCACGTCGGTGACGCCCTTGAAGCTCTCGCGATAATAGGCGGTGACCAGGTAATAGGTCGGGCCCGAACGCCGCTGCCAGCCCACCTCGTAGGAATGGGTCTCCTGCGGCTTCAGATCGGGATTGCCGGCCCGGAAGTTGAACGGGTCCTGATAGACCCGGAAGGGGTTGAGGTCCTGGGCCTGGGGCCGCTGGACCCGCAGGCTGTAGCTGGCCGTCAGTTGCTGGGTCTCGTTCAGCTCGTAGCCGAGATAGAGCGAGGGATAGGCCTTGAAATAGTCGCTGCCGCCCTTGATGCCGCCGGTGACCTGGTTGGTCTCGATGTCGACCTGTTCCAGCCTCAGGCCGGCCTGGGCCGTGAAGGCGCCGAAGGGCCGCTCATAGGTGGCGTAGGCCGCCGCGACGGTCTGATCGTAAAGGAACTGGTTGGTCAGGGACGGGTCCACGACCAGCGCGCCGGCGGTCGGGCCGCGCGCGCCGTAATTGTCATAGTCGTTGCTGGATCCCTCGAGTTCGAACCCGGTCTTCAGCTTGGCCTGGTCGGCCAGGGGGCGGGTATAGTCGACCTTGAGGTCGGTGCGGGTCTGCTCGACCCCGAACCGGGCGGCTTCATAGGTATCGGCGCCCGGGCGATTGTCGGTGAAGGCGGTCAGGTCGCGCGCGAAGTCGGTGACCTCGTATTCGATATCGGCGACCAGCTCGTGGTCCGTGCCCTTGAACTGGCGACGCCAGTCGGCGCTGACCGAGGTGTTGGTGCGCTCGAACGCCGAGTTGGAATCGCGGTCATAGGCCCGGGTCACGGTCCCGGCCGCATCCTTGCCCGCGAACAGCTCCTTGGAGTCGGATTCATACTTCATGCCGCGGCGGCGAACCTCGCCGCTGATCCGGGTCTTGGCGTCGAGATCGTATTCGACGCCGGCCCGCAGGTTGGCGCCGTCGCCGGTGCTGTCGGACACGCTGCTCTGACGGCTCTCCAGGAACTTGCCGCTGATCGGGTCGAACCGGGCCCGGTCGCTTTCCTGGTCCATCTCCTGGGCGTCGTGGCGCAGGGAGGCCTCGCCCGAGAGCGCCAGCTTGCCGGCGCGATACGAGCCGCTCACCCCGCCATTATAGCGGCCGTCGGCGCCGATATTGGCGCGCACCGTGGCCGATTTCCCGGGGCGCTGGACCTTCTTGGTGACGAGGTTGATCACGCCGCCGGTGCCGTCGGGGCGATAGGCGGCCGAGGGATTGGTCATGACCTCGACGCGATCGATGGAGCCCGCCGACATCTGCAGCAGGGCGTCGCCTCGGCCGTCGCCGTTGAACATGCCCGAGGGCTTGCCGTCGATCATGATGGTGACATTGGGATCGCCGCGCAGGCTGACATTGCCCTGCACGTCGACCTCGACCGAGGGCACATTGCGCAGGGCGTCGCTGATCGAGCCGGTGGTGGCGCCCAGGTCGTTGGCGACGCTGTAGCTGCGGCGGTCGATCGAGGTGCGCAGGCCGTCGGTCGAGCCGGTGACCGTCACGCTCTCGACCGCGACCGGGGCCTCGGCCGGCTTGGCCGCGGGCGGGGTCTTGGGCGCCGCGGCCTGGGCCAGAACGACGGTGGGCGCGGCGACCGCGGCGGTGGCGGCGAGCAGAACGAGTTTCAGGCGCAAGGTCGGACCTCAGGATCGGCACAAGCCGGGCGGTCCCCGGACGCACGCAAGTACGCGTGTCCGAGGCCCCCGGATGCGCCGCTAGGACATCACCTTGCGGTCCGATTCAAATGTCTTTTCGGCAATGTTGCCGGTTGCGCCGCGTCGTGACGGAGAAAGCTCAGGTCTCGACCGTGAAGGTCAGACCCGCTTCGCGTTGCAGACGCTCGACCAGACGGCCCTGCATCGCCGCGCCGGGCGTCCAGATCCCGCCCGGAACCTCGGTCGCCTCGGTGACCAGGCAGATGGCCGATTCGGCGATCATCTTGCTGGTCGAGCCATAGCCGGGGTCGCGGTCGCCTTTGACGCTGGCCCGCACCTGGCGGCCGTCGGCGGCGACGCCGACGAACAGCACGTCGTAGAAGCCGGTCTCGCGCTCTTCCAGGCTGGGGCCCTCGCCGGGCTTGGGGCCGCCCTCGCCGCCCAGGGCGGCGTTGCCGGCGTTGACCGCCTTGGCGATCGCCTCGCCCTGTTCACCGGGCCCGGTCAGCATCATCTCGTCATAGACGAAGTCGGCGCCATAGGGCTGGCCCATCAGGAAGTTGGAGCGATGGACATTGCGGGTGTTGATCGCCGCCATCACGAACGGCGCGGCCCAGACGCCGAGGTCCTCGTCATAGGCCACGGCGGCGCCATGCGGCTGGACCGGGCCCTCGAAGCCCGGGGTCAGGGCGAAGGGGTTCTTGAGCAGGTCGATCACCGACGGATCCTTCATGGCCGCCGCCATGGTCGCCTTCAGGCTGGCCGCCGTGCCGCCCGAGAAGCCGCCCTTCATGCCGCGCACCCGACCCTTGACCCGGGGAACCGCCGCGCCGAGCGCGGACTTGGCCTCTTCCTGCAGGAACCAGACGCCCAGTTCGAAGGGGATGGAGTCAAAGCCGCAGGAGAACACGATCCGGGCCCCGGTGCGCTTGGCGGTCGCCTCGTGGGCGTCGATCATCCAGCGCATCCAGGCCGGTTCGCCGCACAGGTCCAGATAATCGGTCCCGGCCTCGGCGCAGGCGCCCACAAGGTCCGAGCCATAGAGCTGATAGGGGCCGACGGTGGTCAGCACCGCCTTGGTCCGCTCGACCATGGCCTTGACCGAGGCCGGATCGTCGGCGTCGGCCACGACCAGCGGGGTGTCGGCCGGGGCGCCGATCAGGTCGCGGACCTCCGCCAGCTTGGCGGCGTTGCGCCCGGCCATCGCCCATTTCACCGCCCCGCCGACGCCATAACGGCGCGCCAGATACTCGGCGACCAGCCGGCCGGTGAAGCCGCTGGCCCCATAGACGATGATGTCGAACTCGGCCTTGGGGTTCATGGCGTCTCCTCCCGGGGTCTGTCGCCCCACCCCGCGAACTTGCCGGGAAGCGGCGTCGGGATCAAACGCTTGTTTGCGACCTGTGGCGCCAAGGCCAGGATCGCGGGCGATCGGACGGCTCATATTGTATCGCCGGGACCAAGGCCCACCTCCTGGTCATGACCCAAGCCCTGATCACCCTGGCCTTGACCATCGGACCGGCCCTGCTGCTGGTCCTGCTGCTGGCTTGGGGGCTGGCCCGGTCCAGGCGGGCGCGCCGCCGCCTGGCCCCGCTGGCGGGCATGATGCTGCTGCTGGGCGCGTTCTTCCGGGTCGATCCGCCGCCGCCGCCCCGCACCGAGGCCAGCCCCCGTGAGGACGGCGCCGAGGACAGGACGGGCGCGCCGCCGATCTGAGGGCGGCTCCGAGCGGCGGTCGCTGGCCACCGGTCTCAGTCGGAACGTGGGTTCAAGCGATCAGGCGTTTCGCGCCATAGCCCTTCCGCCCGTTCATGCGTTAGAACCTTCGCCATGAAAAAACTGCCCAACATCCTGACCTCCGCCCGCCTGGTGATCGCCCTGTTCATGTTCGTGGCC
>NZ_PEGG01000043.1 GCF_002737765.1 Caulobacter sp. B11
CAGCAGCAGCACCTCGTCCGGTGCAAAGGCGGCCACCGCCTTGGCGGTCTCCGAGGTCAGCGGATGCCAGTAGCGCATGGCGATAAAGCAGCGGGTCTCCAGCTCGGGAAGCCGGACGTCCAGATCGGCCTGCAGGGCCTTGGCCTGTTTCTCGGTCTCGGGCAGCAGGGGAGAACCGCCGCCCATGATCGCGTAATTGGCCCGGGCTGACTTGGCGCGAGTGGTCGAGATCAGGGCCGCCAGGGCGTAGCGGATCGGCGCCGGGGCGCCGATGATCGCCTTGTCCCGGAACAGATTGAACAGAAACGGCCGAACGGCCTTGGCCCGTCGGGTCCGCCCAGATTGAACAGGACGACAGCGACCTTGCGACGGCTCACTTGCCGGTCACCCGCGCCAGCACCGCCTCGACATGGGCGATCGGCGTGTCGGGCAGGATCCCGTGGCCGAGGTTGAAGATATAGGGCCCGCCGCCCCACTGTTCGAGCAGCTGGTCGACCCGGCGCAACAGGCCGTCGCCGCCGGCCCGCAGCAGAAGCGGATCCAGGGCCCCCTGGATGGTCTTGGTCTTCTGGATGGTCTGGCCCAGGGCCGCCGAGGCCTGGGTGTCCAGCGCCACGCCCTGCACCGGCACGGCGCGCGCATAGGCTTCGACCAGGGTCCCGGCTCCCCGCGGAAAGCCGATCAGCGGGACCGTGACGCCGCGCGCCCGCAGGCCTTGAGCGATGGCGATATGGGGTTCGATGACCAGCCGTTGGAACAGGGGCTCTGAAAGCCCTTCGGCCCAGCTCTCGAACAGTTTCAGGGCCTGGGCGCCGGATCGGGCCTGCATGGCCAGATAGTCGACGGTGGCCTCGACCAGAACAGCGATCAGCTGATCCAGAACCTCGGGGTGCTCATAGGCGAAGGTCCGCGCGCCCGAACGGTCGCTGGAGCCGCCTTCGATCATATAGGTCGCCACGGTCCAGGGCGCGCCGGCGAAGCCGATCAGGGCCCGGTCAGGCTCCAGGGCGGCCCGGACCCGGCTGAGGGTCTCGCCCACGGCGCCGAGGGCCTCGCCGGCTTGCTGCGTCAGCGCCGCCATCGACTCGATCGACGGCAGGGCGCCCAGCTTGGGCCCCTCGCCGGCCTCGAACCAAACCTTTTGGCCGAGGGCTTGCGGGATCAGCAGGATGTCGGCGAAGACGATGGCCGCGTCGTAGGGAAAGCGCCGCATCGGCTGCAGAGTGACCTCGGCGGCCTTTTCGGGGTTGAGGCAGAAATCGATGAAGCTCGGCTCGGTGGCCCGCACCGCCCGATACTCCGGGAGATAGCGGCCCGCCTGGCGCATGAACCAAATCGGCGGGCGTTCGGCGGTTTCGCCGGCCAGGACGGAAAGCAGCTTGGGGATCGGGAGCGTCGTCATACCGGCCTTAAATCCCGTCAGGCCCTTGGGCTCAAGCCCGGATCGATACGGAAGCCTTCTTCCTTATCTTAATTAGATTTTAATGAAGATGGTAGGAGATGGAGGGCAGGTGCAGCAAATCGGGGACAACCCTGTCGCGCCGCACGCATCCCACACAGGATTGACCGTCTGTCCCCGGACCGCTCACAGGGTATCAGACCCCTGTTAAGTCTGGGGATAGCCCGACAGCACGGCGAATTTCTTAATAAATCTTAACGGCCCCCGGTGCGAAACGCGGGCCGACGCGCCGATCCCACAGCCCGGTGAACGAGTCAGATTCACCGCCGGCCGTTCACTATCTCAGTCTGGGGATTGTCCGGCGTCAACGCGACCGTTTAACACAGGGGTCGAGGGTGGGTCCTGATGGGCCCGGATTGATGCCCGCTCGTCCCCAGAGGCTGCGCCAGTGGTTAAGCAATCATTAACGGATAATCCACAGGACAACGGCGGTTCGGACAACGACCGCCCTGCCCGCGGTTCGCAACCTACTTCCACATCCATCTGGTTTCCGACTCGACCGGCGAACCCTTAACGCCATGGCAAGGGCGGTCTGCGCCCGATTCACCGACATTCTGCCGATTGAGCACATCTATGCGCTGGTCCGTTCGACCCGGCAGCTGGACCGGGCCCTGGACGAGATCGCCGGCGCGCCGGGCGTGGTGATGCACACCATTGTCGACGCCGGACTGCGGGCCGCGCTCGAAGAGGGTTGTCGGCGGCTCGAAATGCCCTGTATCGCCGCGCTCGACCCGGTGGTCAGCGCCATGTCGCGCTATCTCGGCGCCCGGATCTCGACCCGGGTCGGGGCTCAGCACACCCTGAACAACGACTATTTCGACCGCATCGACGCACTGGACTACGCCATCGCCCATGACGACGGCCAGGGCGGCCAGGATCTGTCGGTGGCCGATGTGATCCTGGTGGGGGTGTCGCGCACCTCCAAGACCCCGACCTGCATCTATCTGGCCCATCGCGGGGTGCGGGCCGCCAATGTGCCGCTGGTTCCGGGCCGGCCGCCGCCCACCCAGCTGTTCGAGCTGAAGAACACCCTGGTCGTCGGCCTGATGACCTCGCCGGACCGGCTGATCCAGATCCGCCGCAACCGCCTGCTGTCGCTGAAAGAGAACCGCGAGAGCGACTATATCGACAGTGACGCCGTGCGGGCCGAGATCATCGCCGCCCGCCGCCTGTTCGAGAAGATGGGTTGGCCGATCATCGACGTGACGCGGCGCTCGGTCGAGGAGACCGCCGCGGCGATCATCAACCTGCTGTCGGGCGGGCGCGGTCAGGTGGAGGTGCTCGGTTGACCCCGGTCACCCTGGCCTCGAAGAGCGCGGCCCGCGGCGCCATCCTGCGCAATGCCGGCGTCGCCTTCGAGGCGGTGGTCGCCGGCGTCGACGAGGACGCCGCCAAGGCCGGGCTTATGGCCGAGGGCGCGACGCCGCGCGACGTGGCTGACGCCCTGGCCCAGCTGAAGGCCGTCAAGGTTTCGACCAAGCGTCCGGGTCTGGTGATCGGGGCCGACCAGACCCTGGATTTCGCCGGTCGCCTGATCGACAAGGTCGAGACCCTGGACCAGGCCCGCGACCTGCTGCGCGCCCTTCGCGGCCAGACCCACAAGCTACATTCGGCGGTGGTGGTGGCCCGGGACGGCCAGCCGATCTGGCGGGTGGTCGAGACCGCCAAACTGTCGGTGCGGCCGTTCAGCGACGCCTGGCTTGAAGGTTATCTGCAGCGCCGGGGCGAGGCGATCCTGCACTGCGTCGGCTGCTATGAGCTGGAGGGCGAGGGCGTGCAGCTGTTCGACGCCATCGACGGCGACTATTTCACCATCCTGGGCCTGCCCCTGGTCGGGCTGCTGGATTTCCTTCGCCTGCACGGAGCCCTCGAGACATGAGCGGTTCGATTAGCGGTGCGGCCATGGTCGCCGGGGTCTGCGGCGCCCCGATCCGCCATTCGATGAGCCCGTTGATCCACAATGCCTGGATCGCCGCCGCCGGGCTCGACGCGGTCTATGCGCCCTTCGCCCCGGCCCCGGAGCGGTTCGTCGCCTTCATCGAGGGTCTGCGCGGCGGGGCCATACGCGGCCTGAACGTCACCATCCCGTTCAAGGAACAGGCCCTGGCGGTCGCCGACAGCGCCAGCGACCTGGCCAAGATGGCCGGCGCGGCCAATCTGCTGGTCTTCGAGGCCGACGGTTCGATCCGGGCCGACAACACCGACGGACCCGGCCTGCTGGCCGCCATCGCCATCCAGGCCCGGGCTTTGACCTGACTGCCCGGCCGGTGGTGATGCTGGGGGCCGGCGGCGCGGCGCGCGGCGCGGGGGCGGCTCTTCTGCTGGCCGGAGCGCCGCGCATCGCCATCGTCAATCGCACCCTGGCCCGGGCCCAGGACCTGGCCGCCGACTTTGGAGCCAAGGTCAGCGCCGCGGCCGAAGGCGACCTTCCCGTCCTGCTGCGAACAGCCGGACTGGTGATCAACGCCACGTCGCTTGGCCTCGGCGGCGGGACCGGTCCGGCGGCGGACCTCGACCTAACCCCGCAAGAGGCGGTGATCGTCGACATGGTCTACAAGCCGCTGCGAACCGAGTTCCTTCAGCGCGCCGCCGCCGCTGGCCGTCGTACGGTCGACGGCCTGGAAATGCTGCTGCGCCAGGCGGTCCCGTCTTTCGAAGCCTTCTATGGCCAGGCCCCGCCCGACACGGTCGATGTGCGCGCCCTGGCCTTGCGTCATCTGGGCGAGGTCTGAGCGATGATTATTCTGGGACTGACCGGTTCGATCGGCATGGGCAAGTCGACCACCTCGGCGATGTTCGAGGCGGAAGGCGTGCCGGTCTATGATTCCGACGCCGCCGTGCACGCGCTCTACGCCCCGGGCGGCGCGGCCGTGGCGCCTGTCGAGGCGGCCTTCCCCGGCGTGGTGGTCGACGGCGCGATCGACCGGGTCCGGCTCAGCGCCCGGGTCCTGGGAAATCCCGAAGCGCTCAAGGCGCTGGAAGTCATCGTCCACCCGTTGGTCGGCTCGGACCGTATCGCCTTCTTTGAAAAGGCCGCCGCGGCCGGCAAGGACATCGTCGTCCTCGACGTGCCCCTGCTCTACGAGACCGGCGGCGACAAGCGGGTCGACAAGGTGGTGGTGGTCACCGCCCCGGCCGAGGTCCAACGGGCCCGGGTCATGGCCCGTCCGGACATGGACGCCGCCAAGTTCGCGGCCATCCTGGCCCGCCAGCTGCCGGACGCCGAAAAGCGGGCCCGCGCCGATTTCGTCATCGACACCAGCCAGGGCCTGGAGCCGGCTCGTCAACAGGTTCGGGCGATCCTGCAGGCCCTGCGACATCCTGAGCGTCTTGATGACGGCGCCGAAGCGGCCCATTGAATCGCCATGGCCCGGGAAATCATCCTCGACACCGAAACCACCGGCTTTGATCCGAAGACGGGCGACCGTCTGGTTGAAATCGGCTGTATCGAGGTGGTCGACTTCATGCCGACCGGCCGCTCGTTCCACGAATATTGCGACCCCCTGCGCGACATGCCGGCCGAGGCCGAGAAGGTGCATGGCCTGTCCAGCGCCTTCCTGACCGGCAAGCCGAAATTCGACGCCATCGCCGACCGCTTTCTGGAGTTCGTCGGCGATGCGCCGGTGATCGCCCACAACGCCGCCTTCGACCGCAGCTTCGTCAATTTCGAGCTGGAGAAATGCGGCCGCGCCCTGCTGCCCGAAAGCCGCTGGATCGACACCCTGGCCATGGCCAAGAAGCGCTTTCCGGGCATGTACAACTCGCTCGACGCCCTGTGCAAACGCTTCAAGATCAGCCTCGACAGCCGCGACAAGCACGGCGCCCTGATCGACGCCCACCTGCTGGCCGAGGTCTATCTCGAGCTGCAGGGCGGCAAGGAACGGGTGCTGGAACTGACCGCGGTGGTGTCGATCAACACCGTCGCCATCGCCCAGGCCGGATCCTACGGTCTGCGCACCCGGCCCCTGGCCCCGCGCTCGACCGAGGCCGAGCGCCTGGCCCATGCCGAGTTCGTCCGCAAGAATCTCAAGGACAAGGCCGTTTGGCTGAGCTTTGGTCTGGAAGAGCTCCCCAGCGCCCTGTCCTGAAGGCCGACACGCGGTCTCGTTCGACGGACTGGCCGCGCTCAGACCGTGGGGTGACGCTGACGATCCAGGGCGGCGAGAATGTAGTCGGCCAGGCGTTCGGCGGCCGCCGGCGCCGTGCCCTTGGCCCTGAGCAAGGCGATCTCGGCATCAGCCAGGCGGGGTAAATCCTCGCCCAGGACGGAAAGGTCGTCCGGGACCATTTCGCGCGGCAGAACCGTCACGCCCAGTCCGCCCCGCAAGGCCGCCAACTGGCCCGCCAGGGAGGGACTGGTATAGGCGGCGCGCCAGGACCGTCCGTCCATCTCCAGCGCCGCCACGGCGCGCTTGCGATAGACGCAGGGCGACGGGGCCGCCACGAGGGAAACCGGTCCTTCCTTTATGGCGAAGTCAGGATCCAGAGCTACCCAAACCAGGGGCTCGCGCCAGACCCGCACGCCGAGATCGGGTCCCAGCGGCTCGCGCTTGACCAGGGCCAGGTCCAGTTCGCCGTTCTGCAGGCGATCCAGAAGATTGAGGGTCAGATCGCAGGTCACGGTCAGAGCGATTTTCGGATGACTTCTGGCGAAGGCTCCAAGCACCGTCGGCAAGTGAATGGTCGCGAAATCCTCCGGCGCGCCCAGACGAACCTCGCCCTCGACATCATCGGCCGCAAGCCCGGCCAGGATGTCGTCATTGACCCGCAGCAACCGCCGGGCCTGCGGCAGGAAGGCTTCGCCCTGCTCGGTCAGAATGACATGGCGCGGATCCCGCGACAGCAAGGCCTGCCCCAACTGGTCTTCTAGGCGGCGGATCTGCAGGCTGACCGCGGACTGGGATCGTCCGAGGCGGCCGCCTGCCCGCGTGAAGCTCTTTTGCTCCGTGACCACCAGAAAGGTGCGGACGAGGTCGAGATCCAGGTTGATCAGACGCGGCATGGTCGCACTCTAATATGAAAACGTCATCAGAACGATAGCTAAAATCAACGATGAGAATGATTGGTCCACCTCTAAAGCCGCCCAGCGCCAAGCACGACGGCGTTTGGAGACTTCCATGGACATCCTCACCCAGATCCTGACGCCGGCCGCCAGCAATCTTCTGCAGCCTGCTGTCCTGTTCTTCGCCCTGGGATGTTTCGCCGCCCTGACCCGCTCGAACCTGGCCCTGCCGGCCAACGCCACCAAGATGCTGTCTCTGGTCCTGATGCTGTGCATCGGCTTCAAGGGGGGCGTCGAAGCGCGGGCGCACGGATTGAACGCCGACTTCCTCAAGGCCGGCGCCCTGGGCTTGGCCCTGAGTTTCTTTCTCCCGCTGCCGGCCTTCCTGCTGCTTCGCCGGTCCGGTCTGAACCGCGTGACCAGCGCCGCGACCGCCGCCCACTATGGATCGGTGTCTGTCGTCACCTTCGCGGCCGCCCATAGCTATCTTGTCAGCACTGGCCTGGCGCCGGGCGGCTACATGTCGGCGGTTCTGGCGCTGATGGAGACACCGGCCCTGTTGACCGCCATCGCCATCGCCGCCTTCAGCGACCGCGATGACGCCACCCGCGCGCCGACCGGAAAGGTGCTGCATGAGGTCCTGCTGAACGCCGCCAGCGTCATGCTGATCGGCAGTTTCCTGATCGGCCTGGTGACGGGGTCCTCGGGCGGCGCGAAGCTCTCCACCTTTGTCGGTCCCGTGTTCCAGGGCTTCCTCTGCCTGTTCCTGCTCGATCTGGGGGTCACGGCCGCCCGGCGATTGATGTCGGCGCGCCAGATCGCGCCGGCGGTCCTGGCCATGGGCGTGCTCCTGCCGCTCGTCGGGGCGGGCGTTGCACTGGGCGTCGGCCGGCTCGCTGGACTGGGTGTCGGCGACCTCGCCGCGCTGGCGGTGCTGGCGGGCTCAGCCTCCTATATCGCCGCGCCGGCGGCGATGGGCCTGGCCCTGCCCAAGGCCGACGCCGGAGTCTACCTGACCCTGTCGCTTGGGGTCACCTTCCCCTTCAACCTGATCCTCGGCATCCCGCTCTACACCCTGCTGGCGACCCTTCTGGCGCGAGGCTAGCCCGCCGGGCTCGCCGCCAAGGGATCGCCGGTCTCCGAGGGCCGGGTCGGTCGGTACTGGGCCGCGTCGGTGGTGAACTCGGCATGGCCATAGCGCACCAGATGGCGGCGCAGCTGGGCCACCAGGTCGCGGTCGGCCAGGTCGCGCAGGCCGGGGATCTTCAGGGCCAGGCCATAGGCGGCCATGCGGCTGACGACCACCGCCGCCACCAGGCCGAACAGCACGCGGTCGGCCAGGGTGACGCTCACCCCCATCCGCGTCGCCGCCTGCAGGTCGCCGCCCAGGAACTGGCGCAGGAAGAAGACCTTGGCGAAGCCGCGCTCAACCGTGTCGAACAGGCGATTGGGCCATGAGCGGTCGGGCGGCAGATAGGCCGCCAGGGTGGCGCGGACCAGGGCGCCGCAGGTCTCGTCGTCGAAGCCCTTTCGCAGGGTCTGGTTGCGGGCGGTCATGGTCTGGACCACCCCGACCGGTGTATCGGCCAGCAGGTCCTCGGGCAGGCCCAGCAGATAGCAGCGATAGCGGCTCAGCTCGACCCGGGCCCGCTCGGCCGGGGTGAAGGTGGTGCGGCCCTGGCGCAGCAGCTTGTAGCTGAGCAGGAAGATCGGGATCAGGCCGGCCGGCATCTGGTCGACCTGCGGAATCGGCACGCCATAGACCGAGGCGTCCCAGGCCCCGGGCCGACGCAGGGCGTTGAAGCGGACCATCGAATGCATCAGCCGCACCATGGCCGCGGCCTTGAAGCCCGCCCCATGTCGCTCCAGGGCGCCGGGCAGCAGGGTGGTGGTGAAGAAGCTGGCCGTCTCATTGACCCGCCGCGCGGCGCTCTCGTGACCCAGGGTCCCGGTCAGGGCCATGGGCAGGGCGGCGTACTTGTTCATGAAGGTGGCGACAAAGGCCCCGCGGATCGCGAAAGGCGACAGGATCGCGGCGGCCGGACGGTCCAGCCGGGCGCCCTCGCGGACCAGGTCCATGTCGACCCAGTCGGGCACGTGCTCCATGTCGCGGATGAAGGCGACCAGTTCGGGCGGGGCGTCGGGCACGGCGTCCAGGCCCTCGTCGCAGGCCTTGGTCAGCAGGGCGATCAGGCCGCGAAAGCCGTGCTGCGGCATCAGGCCGGCATAGGCGTCGGCCACCCGGTCGCCCAGCAGGGTGTAGGCGCGGATCAGGGCCAGTTGCTCGGCCGTCGGTTCGGCCCCGGCCACGCCCCTGGGCGCGACGCTGTCGGCGGGATCGTCGGTGAAGCGCTCGGGCGCGCGGTCGAAATCGATGTCGCCATAGAGCGCCGGCTGACGGGTCTTCTGGTCGGCGACCCGGGCCCGGACCTGTTCGATCGTGCCGTTCATGCTCAAAGCTCCTGCGACGAAAACGCGTCCCTCGCCCTGGTCAGCAGGTTATGTAAGCATTGCTCATGTTTCTACTCGCCTTGTCGGGCGGATGGGCCAGCCGCCGGGGAGCTTCACAAGTGACTGAAAAGACGAGGCGAACCCCGCGCCAGGCCCGGGCCGAGACCACGGTCGAGGCGATCTTCGACGCCACCTTTCAACTTCTGGAGGCCGGCGGGGTCGAGGCCCTGACCACCAATCACATCGCCCAGCGGGCCGGGGTCAGTATCGGCACGCTCTATCAGTATTTCAGCGGCAAGCCGGCGATCCTGGCGGCCATGGCCCAGCGCCGGGCCGAGGCGGCGCGGGCCACGATCGCCCAGACCCTGATCGCCGCGCCGCAGCTGGGCAGCGTCCGGCCGATCGTCCAGGCCCTGATGACCACCTTCGAGGGCTCGCCCGAAACCCGGAAGGCCCTGCTCGACGCCCTGTTCGACCACGGCGGCGACGCGGTGATGCTGCATCACCACCAGGCCTTTCTGGCGGCGATCGCCGGCAAGGCCGAGCTCAGCCTCGCCCTGTCGCCGGAGTCTCTGTTCGTCCTGACCCACGCGGTGGCCGGCCTGCTGCGCGCGGCGGCGGCCGAGCCCGACCTGAACCTGTCCCCCGCCGTGCTGGAGGACGAGTTCGTGCTGCTGATGGAGAGCTATCTGTCGGCGCTGATGGCGCGGGCCAAGGGCGGCTTTTCGGCGCCTCAGTCCCCTGCCCCGGCCAAGGCTGGGCCAGGAGACTGACGCGTCCGGCTAACGCTTCACGACAGGCAGTTCGATATAGGATTCTTCGCCCGGCGCGTGGTGGATCGCGTTGCGAGCCACGACGAAGGCCGTGTCGCTCTCGTTGTTCCCGCCGGTGTTCAGGTTGCGGGTAAACTTCGGGAAGTTGGACGAGGTGATCTCGACGCGGATGCGGTGTCCGGGAAGGAAGGTGTTGCTGGTGGTGATCGGCGTGGGCCGGATCGAGTGCACCGCCCCCGGGGTCATCATCTTGGGCTTGTCATAGCCGTCGCGATAGCGGGCCCGCTGGATGGTGTCGCCGAGGATATAGGCCGTGCCGTCCGGCGCCACATCGACCAGCTTGACGGCGAAGTCGGTGTCCTTGGCGTCGGAGGAGACGTTGAGAACGGCGCGGACGAAGCCCGTCACCTCCATCGCCTCGGTGAGGG